>NZ_BBUX01000063.1:0-35013 GCF_000974725.1 Methylobacterium sp. ME121 | reverse complement strand
CGATGTCGGCGAGGTCCCGGTCGAGCTTGCGCCGCCAGTTCGGGTAGCCCTCGGTCGAGCCCGGGACGTTGGCCTGGGCGAGTTCCGAGACCACGTCCTCGTACTGGACGGCCGTGAGCATCGCGGGGGCCCGGGCGAGATAGCGGGCGGCGGCCTCGAACGGCGCGGCGTCCGGGGGCTCGGCGGAGGGGATGAGCTGCTCGGCCGCCAGCGCCTCGGCGAGGCGGCGGCGCTCCACCACCCGCTCGCCCCGCTCGGCCTCGGCCCGCTCTTGGTCGTAGAGGCCGAGCGACTGGCGGGTGTCGGTGTCGACCCCGCGCCACCAGCCGACGAAGGTCGGCAGGTCGTGGGTGGTGATGGCGGTGAGCGCGTCGCGCGGGTAGGCCGCGGGCGGCTTGAACCGTCCGTCGCCCTCGCGCTCGAAGGCGAGGATCCGGTAGCTGAGCACCCCGGCCCGCATCAGCGCGTCGGAGAAGCCCTCCGGGGCGGTTCCGAGATCCTCCGCGATGACGAGGCACTTGTTGCGGTGGCTCTCCAGCCGCAGCACCGCCAGCATCGGCTCGAACGGCATCGCCACGTAGGCGCCGGCCTGGGCGCCGGCGCCCAGCGGGATGAGGAACAGCCGGGCGAGCTGGAAGGCGTGGTCGATCCGGATCGCGCCGGCGTGGCGCATGTTGGCCTGCACCAGGGCGCGGAAGGCCGCGAGCCCGTCGCGCTCCATCGCCAGCGGGTCAAAGGCCGGCAGGCCCCAGTTCTGGCCCTTCGGCGCCAGCAGGTCCGGCGGCGCGCCGATCGAGACCCTGTCGGCGAAGCGCTCGGGATGCGACCAGATCTCGGAGCCGCCCCGGTCGGCGCCGACCGCGAGGTCGCGGTAGAGCCCGACCCGCATGCCGGCGCCGAGCGCCGCCGCGGAGGCCTCGGCGAGCTGCCGGTCGGCGAGGTACTGCAGCCACGCGTGGTAGCCGACGAGGTCCGCGTTCTCCGCCGCGAAGGCCCGCACCGCGTCCGTGCCGGCCCGGCGATAATCCTCCGGCCAGTCGCCCAGCCAGTGGGCGCCCCGCTGCCGGAAATGCTCGGACAGCGCCTCGAACAGGGCGTGCGATTCGAGATCCTCGCCGCCCTCCTGGCGGAACTGCTCGAAGCCCGCATCGGTGCCGGCGCGGGCCGGCGACTCGGCCCAGAGCGCCCGGAGCACCGGGTCGAGCACGTCGTGGACGCCCTGGTGGTCGACGAGGGCCGCCTCGCGCAAGGCCGTGATCGCGTCCGCGCGCTCGGCGAGCAGCGCCTCGGCCCGGGACCCGGCGAGGCCCGGCAGGCTGCGCGGGGCGATGAACAGCGTCTCCAGGAACAGGCGCGAGGAGGGCGAGTAGGGCGAGATCTTGGTCCGGTCGGAGCCGAACAGGGCGTGGACCGGGCTCAAGCCCAGGAAGGCCGCCCCGCGCAGGGCGGCCTCGCGGGCGGCCTCGCCGGCATCCGCGTAGGTGCCGATGCCGATATTGGTCGCCGAGCGCAGGCCGTAGAGCTGGGCGGCCAGACCCCAGTCGGAGGCCCCCTCCTCCGTGTAGGGGCGCGGGCGCCAGCAGCGCTGGGGTGCGGCGATCACCCAGGATTCGGTGCGGGTCGGCCCGGCCTGCACGATGAGGCGGTGGTAGCCCGGCGTCAGCGGCGGCAGCTCGAAGCTCGGCTCCGACCCCTGCGGGTTGGCGCGTCCCTCGCGGGCGGTGCCGCGCTCGTCCACGAGACGCCAGACCAGCGTGTGCGGCGCGCCGTTCTGCGGCCGCACCGGGACGCGGGCGGCCCGGCGGGCCTCCACGGGCAGGAGCGGCGGGATCAGGCCGCGGCGCAGGCGCTCGACCTCGGCCAGGCTCCCGGCGATCGCGGCCTCGTCCTCCACCGCGAAGCCCAGCGCGGCGAGCAGGCCGCGGCGCACCTCGAGCGGCGTCTCGACGGGCTTGCCGAAGGCGTCGGTGTAGCCGGCGGCGACGCCGACGAGGTCGGCCAGCTGTTCCAGGGCGCTCACGAGCGGGACTCCGTCAGGAACACGCCGGTCCAGGATGGGAGATCGCGTCCGGCGCCGTCCGGGGCATTGGTCCAGACCGGCTCGGCACCGCCCGGATCCAGCGCGAAGGGCTCGGTCCCGACATTGGCCACGAAGCGCAGGGTCCCGGCGCCGAAGCGCCACGTGCAGTCGACCACGTCCGGGCGCGGCAGGGTGGCGGCGGCGCCCTCGTAGCCGGACTTCGCCAGGGGCACGACCGCGTCGCGGCGCAGCCCCAGGAGCCGGGTCGTCTCGGCCAGCACCTCGCGGTGGGGCGAGCGCTCCCGCTCGGACCAGTCGAGCTTGGACGCCGCGAAGGTCTCGGCCTCGGTCGGGTCGGGGATCTTGGAGGTGTCGTCCGCGAACGCCGCGAAGCTCTTGAACTCCCGGCGGCGGCCGTCGCGCACCGCCTTGTTCAGGTCCGCGTCGGGCGCGAAGTCGACGAAGAACAGGAACGGCGCCGAGGCCGACCATTCCTCGCCCATCCAGAGCATCGGGATCTGCGGCGCCAGCAGGAGCCCGGCCCGGGCGAGGTCGAGTCTCCGGGGATCGGCCAAGTGGTTGAGCCGCTCGCCGAGCGCCCGGTTGCCGACCTGATCGTGGTTCTGGAGGAAGGTCACGAAGGCGGAGGGCGGCAGGTGCCCGGAAGGCTCGCCCCGCGGGTGATTGTCGAGGGTCGGGAACGGCTCGCCCTGGTAGGCGAAGCCCTCGGCGAGGCAGCGGGCGAGGTGGGCGACCGGTTTGTCGGCAAAGCTTTTATAGTAGCCGGCGTCCTCGCCCGTCAGCAGGACGTGCCAGCAATGGTGCAGGTCGTCGGCCCACTGGGCGTCGTGCATCTTCGGGCGCCCGGCGGCGTCCCGCTCCAGCCAGCGGGCCTGGTTGGCCTCGTTCTCCAGCATCAGGTGGATCTGCCGGTCCGGGAAGGTCTTGCGGACCGTCTCGCCGAGCTCGGCCAGGAAGTGGCGGGGCGAATCGTCGAGGATCGCGTGGACGGCGTCGAAGCGCAGGCCGTCGAAGCGGTACTCCTCCAGCCAGTACAGGGCGTTCTGGATGAAGAACTGCCGCACCGTGGCGCCGCTCTCCTTGCCGTCGAAGTTGATCCCCGCGCCCCACGGCGTCTGGTGCCGCTCGGTGAAGAAGGTCTTGGCGTAGGCGTGGAGGTAGTTCCCGGCCGGGCCGAAGTGGTTGTAGACCGCGTCGAGATAGACCATCAGCCCGAGACCGTGGGCGGCGTCGACCAGGCGCTTGAGATCGTCCGGGCGACCGTAGGCGCCGTCCGGCGCGTAGGGCTGGACGCCGTCGTAGCCCCAGTTGCGCGAGCCCTTGAAGTCGGCGAGCGGCAGCAATTCGATGGCGGTGACGCCGAGCGCCTTGAGGTCGGGCAGCCGGGCCTGCAGGCCGGCATAGGTGCCCTCCGGCGTCGCGGTGCCGACATGGCACTCGTAGATCACCGCCTCCTCGAAGGGCCGCCCGGTCCAGCCCGCGTCGGACCACTCGAAGCTCCGCGGGTCGATCACCTCGCTGAGGCCCGAGACGTCGTCCGGCTGGAAGCGCGAGGCGGGATCGGGGGCGACGAGGTCGCCGTCGATGCGGAAACCGTAGCGGGCGCCGGGCTTCACCCCGGGCAGGGCGGTGCGGCGCCAGCCGCCGCCGGATTCGGGCAGGGGGTGGTCGGCGCCGTCGACGACGAGGTCGACGCTCTCGGCGGTGGGCGCCCAGAGGGCGAAGCGGACGCCGCCCTCGACCATCTCGGCCCCAAATTCCATGCTGTGGGCGCGCCGCATCGGGCCACCGTCCTCGTCATTGGCCGCGCGCACCGGGACGCAAGCGCGGCAGGATCATCTGTCGTGGGAGAAGGCCCCGGGCCCGATCCGGTTCCCGCAGCGCAGCTATGGCGGAGCGGCCGCGTGGCAATGGGGTGACGGCGGGGGGGACGGCTGGGGCTGCGGGCGGCGGCAGGGATCACGGGCCGCGCGGAAACTAAGCCGCAGTTCCGTCGGCGCGGGGCGGCCCTATCTTGCCCGGCCGGCACTCTCGTCGGTCTGGGAGCGGACACTGGGTCGGGCGCACATCATCGGCATCCACGGGCTCGCCAACAAGCCGCCCCGGGATGAGAAGGCCGCCTGGTGGCGCGCCGCGATCCGCGAGGGGCTCGACCGCAATCTCGGGCTCCGGGTGGCGGAGGCCGACCTGTCCTTCACCTTCGTGTACTGGGCGGACCTGCGCTACCCGCAGCCGCTCGCGGGCGACCGCAACCGCGAGCCCTACCGCCCCGATCACGGCCTCGGGCCGTTCCCCTCCCCGGCGGGGCAGCCGGACCGCGCCGAGCCGACCCTCACCGACCGGATCTACCGCGGCCTGTCGCACCTGCAGGAGGCCGCCGGGCTGACGCCGGTGGACGACCTGATCCTGGAATACCGCCTCGACGACCTGTGGGGCTACTACGAGGACGCGGCGTTCCGGGCGGCGGCGCGGGCGCGCCTGCGCGACGCCCTGGCGGCGGCCGCGGCGGACCGCGTGCTGATCGCCGCGCACTCGATGGGCGGCCTGATCGCCTACGACGTGCTGCGCGCCGCCGAGGCGGACGGGACGCCGATGCCCCGCTGCGACCTCGTCACCCTCGGCGCCCCCCTCGGGCTCGCCGAATTGAAGCTGAAGCTCGCCGACGAGCACGGCGATCTCCGGGTGCCGGCGGCGCTCGCCGCCTGGACCAACCTGATGGACCGCCAGGACATCGCCACGGTGGGCGACGACCTCGCGGCCCTCTACGCGCCGAACGCCGCCGGCGTGCGGGTGCGGGACGTGCCGGTGATCAACGCCTACCGGAGG
The DNA here is from genome assembly GCF_000974725.1 of Methylobacterium sp. ME121. Lineage (NCBI taxonomy): Bacteria > Pseudomonadati > Pseudomonadota > Alphaproteobacteria > Hyphomicrobiales > Methylobacteriaceae > Methylobacterium > Methylobacterium sp. ME121. Next base: position 30,146 of record NZ_BBUX01000063.1, on the reverse strand, counting down.
CCGGACGGCGCCGAGAACCGGCACAAGTCCTACGGCTACCTGCGGACCCCGGAATTTTCCCGGGTGCTCGCCGCGTTCCTGGACGCCCCGGGCTGAACGGGCCTCCGGGATCCGGTCAGAGCCGGCCCGGCACCGCCTCGCGCAGGACGCGCTCGGTGGCGGCGTCCTCGATCTTGTTGATCAGTCGCTTCGCCTCGTGCTCGTCGCGCAGGGTCTTGGCCAGGGTGAAGGTCGTGCCCGTGAGGAACAGCGACGCCATGGCGAGGTAGCCCTTGATCCAGATCTCGGCGGGCAGGAAGAAGATGCCGATCGTCAGCATGGCGGCGGCGGCGGCGAAGCTGACCAGCGTGAAGGTCTTCCAGGCGCCGGTATGGGGCATCTGCGGTGTCATGGTGCGGTCTCCAGTGGAATCTTCGGACGGGAAAACGTGCGGCGCCGGTCAGGCCCCGGCCCTGAGGCGGTCGAGCACCGCCCGCGGGTCCGTGCGGGGGCGGCCGTAGCCCGCCGCCTCGAGGTCGGCCTCGATCCCGCCCGCGGCCTCGGCCTCGAGCTCGGTCAGCGCGGCGGCGACGTCCGCCTCGGCCGCCTGCCGCTCGCGCAGGCGCGCCAGCGTCCGCTCGGCCTCCCCCAGCGCCCCCGCCGACAGGGTCGTGACCCGGCGGCCCTCGAGGCCGGCCCGCCGCAGCGCCTCGGTGGTGCGGGCGGTCTGGAGCCCGCGGTCGAGGTCCCGCAGCCGCTCGCCGCCCTCGGCGACGAGGCGCTTCAGCCGCTCGACCTCCGCGGCGAAGCGCTCGGCGGCGGCCCGGCGGTCGGCCCGCTCGTCCTCCAGGGCGGCGATGTGGATCGCCGCCTCGGTCCCGAGATCCTCGCGGCCGTCGCCGAGCGCCCGGCGCGCCCCATCCGACAGGGTGTCGATCCGGCCGCCGATCGCCGCCAGGGCGCGCGCCTCGGCGGCGTGGTAGGCCATGGCGACGGCCAGTTCCCGCCGGGCGGTCGCCAGGGCGCCGGCGGCGTCCCGGATCTGCTGGCGCAGGATCGTCACGGCGTGGGCGTCGTGGATCGCCTGGGCGTTGTCGGCGATCACGCCGCGCATCAGGAAGGAGAGGGTCCTCATCACGGTTCACCTCGCGGGAACGACGGGCCGGACCGCGTCCGGATTTGATTGAACGTCGTTCATAAAACAATTGAACACGGGACGCGCCGGGCCGCAAGGGATAAAATGAACGACGTTCATAAAAAAATGAGGGGGCGGCCGCGGAAGGAGCCGGGCGACCGGGCGGCCGATCGCCGGGCCCTGATCGAGGCCGCGGTGGCGATCCTGAACGCGGGCGGCGCGGCGGCGCTGACCGCCCGCGGCGTCGCGGAGCGGGCCGGCACGGCGGTCGGCTCGGTCTACGCGCAGTTCGACAGCCTGGAAGCGCTGCGGCTGGAGGCGAACGCCGTCACCATGCGCCGCCTCCGCGACACCCTCGCGGGGGCGCTGGCGGCCTGTCCGTCGCGGGAGACGGAGGCGCGGCTCCTGTGCCTGGCCGACGCGTACCTCGCCTTCGCGGGCGAGCACCACGCCGCCTGGGCGGCGATCTTCGAGCGCCGCACGGTGCCGGCGCCGGACTCTGTGCAGGCCGACATCGCGGCCCTGTTCGGGATCCTGGAGGGGGTGCTGCGCGACGGCGGCCGCCTCGCCGAGGCGGCGATCCCCGTGATGGCGCGGGCGCTGTGGTCCAGCGTCCACGGCATGACCTATCTCGCCGATCTCGGCGGCCTCGGGCCCCTCGGCGTGGACGACGTGCGGCCGATGATCGACGCGCTGGTGCGGGCGGCCGTGCGGGGTTTTTCGGCGGGCTGAGCGCCCGGCCCCCGCCCAGGCCGCCTGGACCTTCGCAGGACGCTTTCACCCCTTGGTCGAGCTCGTCCGAACCCGGGGCGAGGCCGCGGGCGGCCGCCAGCACCTGCGCGGAGGCGGTCCCGGTCTGGGCGGCGCCCCGGCGCAGGCCGACGGCGTTCTCCGACACGCCCTGGACACGCCTTGGACACGCCCTGCGCGCCGTGGCGGCGCTCGCCACCCCGCGCCCGATCTTCGCCCGCGCCCCCGCGCAGATGATTTCAACAGGCAGGATTTTGCAGCTTCTGCGTTCGCGGACCGTGAGGACGGCCTTGCGCGCACCGGCCCGAGCCTGTCCACTCCCCGTCCAACGAAAGCCCGGCTCCGCTCAGGATGATGCCGGGCCACAGGGAGAAGCGTCATGGTGCGTACGTCGCGGACGAGCTCGTTTCTGCCGGGCCGCCGCCGGCTCCTGCGGGCGGGACCGGCCCTCCTGCTGGCCGGGCTGGCGCTGGCCGCCCCCGCCCGGGCCGACGATGCCAAGGTCCGGATCAGCCGGCAGCCGGGTTTCGTCTACCTGCCCGCCGTGTTGGCCGAGCAGCACAAGCTGATCGAGAAGCACGCCAAGGCCGCGGGCCTCGGGGACGTCACCGTGGAGTGGGTCAACCTGACGAGCGGCGCCGCCGGCAACGACGCGCTGCTCTCGGGCAACATCGACATCGTCGACAGCGGCTCGACCAACATGCTGCTGCTCAACGACCGCACCAAGGGCGACGTGAAGGGCCTGTGCGGGGTCGGCACCACGCCGATGATGCTGCTCACCCGCAACCCGGACGTGAAGGAACTCAAGGACTTCTCCACCAAGGACAAGATCGCCCTGCCCTCCGTGAAGGTCTCGTCCCAGGCGGTGCTCCTCCAGATCGCCGCCAAGAAAGCGTTCGGGCCCGAGAACGCCACCAAGCTCGACCCGCTCACCGTCCAGCTCGGCCACCCGGACGCGGTGGCGGCCCTGGCGAGCCCGCACAACGAGGTCAACAGCCACTTCTCGCTGCCGCCGTTCCAGCAGCGCGAGCTGCAGGACCCGGCGATCCACAAGGTGCTCAACTCCTACGAGCTGGTCGGCGAGCCGGTGAGCAACGCGATCTTCTACGCCCGGACCGGCTGGTACAACCGCAACCCCAAGCTCGCCGCCGCCATCGTGGCCGCCATCGACGAGGCCAACGCCGAGATCGCCCGGGACCCGCTGAAGGCCGCCAGGGACTACGTGGCGGCGACCAACGAGAAGACCCCGCCCGAGACGCTGGTCGAGATCATGAAGGAGCCGGGGACGAACTTCTCCACCACCCCCTACGGCATCATGCTCCAGGCCCGGCACTTCTACGCGATGAAGACCATCAAGGCCGAGCCCAAGGACTGGAAGGACACGTTCTTCCCGATCGTCCACAACCTGCCGGGGAAGTAGGCCCCGGGCCGGTCAGTGCGCCTCCACGGGGCCGGCGGCGCGCTGCGGCTTCTTGAGGACCGCCACCACCGCGAGGCTCGCCACGAGGCTCACCCCCACCAGCCAGAACCCGTCCGCGTAGGCCATCACGTAGGCCTCGCGGCGGACCTGCGCGGCGAGCTGGCCGAGCGCGACGCCCTTGGCGGCGAGGGGGTCAGCGATCCGGGCGTGCATCCCGGCGGCGAGCGCCGCGAGCCGGTCCTGGGTGCGGGTGGCGTTGACGGTGATCGCCTCGGCCAGAATCGAGAAATGGAAGTGCTCCCGCCGATCGATCATGGTCGACAGCATGGCGATGCCGATCGAGCCGCCGAGGTTGCGCATCATGTTCGACAGCGCCGAGGCGTCCGCGGTGTCGCGCGGCGCGAGGCCGGCCGTCGAGAGCTGCGAGAGCGGGATCGTGAACAGCGGCTGGCCGATGGCGCGCATGATCTGCGGCAGGATCAGCTGGTCGGCGCCGACGTCGTGGGTCAGGCCGACATTGATCCAGCAGCTCGCGATGAAGAACAGCGTGCCGGTGACCACGAGCAGCCGCGCGTCTACGGCGCGCATGATCAGCGGCATCATCGGGAACAGCAGCAGCTGCGGCAGGCCCGACCACATCACCACGTAGCCGATCTGCTGGGCGTTGTAGCCCTGGATCTGCGCGCAGTAGACCGGGATGATGTAGATCGACCCGTACGAGACCGCGCCCAGCACGGTCATCAGCACGCAGGCGCCGCCGACCGAGCGGTTGGCCAGCACCCGCAGGTTGATGAACGGCCGCGCCGCCGTCAGCTCGCGGACGATGAACCCGGCGATGCCGGCCGCCGCGATCCAGCTCGCCTCGACGATCACGGGCGAGCCGAACCAGTCCTTGCGCTGGCCCTCCTCCAGCACGAAGGTCAGGGCCGGCAGGCCCGTCGCCATCAGGCCGATGCCGATCCAGTCGCCCTTGAGCAGCTCGCCCCAGCGGGCGGGCGCCTTCTCGAAGGCGCCGAGCTGGATCGCGGCCGCGATCGGACCGAAGATCAGGTTCAGGTAGAAGATGTAGTGCCAGGACAGGTTGTCGGTGAGCCAGCCGCCGACCGTCGGGCCGATGGCCGGCGCGAAGGTGGCGGTCAGCCCGAACATGGCGATGCCGACCGCCTGCTGGCTCTTGGGCAGCCGCGTGCGCACGATCACGATCGCGGTGGGGATCAGCACGCCGCCCGTGAAGCCCTGCCCGGCGCGGAACAGGATCATCTGGCTCAAGGACGTCGAGAGCGCGCAGGCCAGCGAGAAGGCGGTGAACAGGATGGTGTTCACCGCGAGGTAGCGGCGCAGGCCGATCACCGAGGACAGCCAGCCGGTGAGCGGGATCACGATGATCTCGGCCATCAGGTAGGCGGTCGAGATCCAGCTCCCCTCCTCGGTGGAGGCGCCGAGCGCCCCCTGGATGTCGGCGAGCGAGGCGTTGGTGATCTGGATGTCGAGGATCGCCGTGAAGGCGCCGAGGATCGCGCCGAACACGGCGAGCCAGTCCCGGGCGCTCGCCTTCGCCTCGGCCACCGCCACGGCCGGGACCGGGCTCATCGGGGCCGGGCTCATCGCGGCAGGGCTCATCGCGGCAGGGCTCATCGCGGCAGGGCCTCGCTGACCAGCGCCGGGGCGGGCCTCGGCCGGCGGCGGGCGGGATCCACCGGCTCCACCGGGTCGGCGGTGTGGACCGTGGCCTCCACCGACAGGCCCGGACGCAGGCGGGCGATGAGCGGGTCCGACGGGTCGAGGGCGACGCGCACGGGCACGCGCTGCACAACCTTGGTGAAGTTGCCGGTGGCGTTCTCGGGCGGCAGCAGGGCGAACTGCGAGCCGGTGCCCGGCGAGAAGCTCTCGACCCGGCCCTGGAATTCATGATCGCCGAAGGCGTCGACCGTGAAGGTCACGTGCTGCCCCTCGACCATGCGGCCGGTCTGGGTCTCCTTGAAGTTCGCCACGAGGTAGATGTCGCGGCCCATCGGCACGAGGGTCAGGAGCCCGGTGCCGGCCGAGACGACCTGCCCGATCCGCAGCGCCCGGTCGCCGGCCACGCCGTCGATCGGTGCCACGATGGTGGTGTAGCTGAGGTCGAGCCTCACGCCCTCGACCTTCGCCTGCGCGCCCTCCAGGCTCGCCCGGGTGCTCGCCTCGAGGGCCTTCAGGCTGTCGATCTGCTTCTGCGCGGCGTCGAGCGAGGCGGCGGCCTTGTCGCGGGCGGCGTGGCGCTGGCGGAGGTCGGCATCCGCCTGCTGCTGGCGCTGCACCGTGCCCGAGCCGGTCTGCAGCAGGTTCTGGTAGCGGGTGTATTCCTGCTGCGCGAAGGTCAGGGCGGCCTCGGCGTTGGCGAGGTCGGCCCGCGACGAGGCGACCTGCGCCCGCTGCTGGACGATCGCCGAGGCGACGCCCAGGATCTGCGCCCGGTCCTTCTCGACCTCGGCCTCGGCCTGCTTGAGCTGGACCTGGTAGGACCGGTCGTCGAGGCGCGCGATCACCTCGCCGGCCTTCACCGGCTGGTTGTCGCCGACCAGCACCGCCGCGACGGTGCCGGCGATGCGCGGCGCCACCGTGACCTTGTCGGACTGGAGATAGGCGTCGTCGGTCACCTCGAGGAAGCGCCCCACGGTCCACCAGTGCCAGCCGTAGGTCCCGGCCCCGCCGAGCGCGAGCAGGCCGAGGAGGGGCAGCACGGTCCGCGCGCGGCGGCGGCGCGGCGCCGGGGGCGAGACGGGGGCCGGGACCGGCGTGGAGACCGGGGGCGTGACAGCCGCGGTCGCCGGTGGGGAGACCGGGGCGCCCGCGACCGGGTCGGCGCTCTTGAAGCTGTCGCTGCGACGTGCGTCCATCAGGTCTGGCCAGAATCAAAACGGTACGGTATCGTTTTGATAGGACGAACGGCGCCGGGGAGCAAGCCGGTGAGCAGGGAGGATCGCGGGGTGACGGTCACGGAGATCGAGCGGGCGGAGGCGGGCCCGCGGCGCGGCGGCCGGCCGACCCGCGCGGAGGCGGCCCGGCGCGAGGCGCACCTGATCGCCGTGGCGACGACCCTGTTCCTCGAGCGCGGCTTCGACGCCACCTCCATCGACGCGGTGGCCGAGGCCGCCGGGATGAGCAAGCCGACGGTCTACGCGCGCTACCGCGACAAGCGGGCCCTGTTCGAGGCGGTCCTGCGCGAGCGGATCGCCGCGTGGCTGGCGCCGCTCTCCGCCGCGGCCGAGGCCCAGGCCGCGCAGGGCGGGAGCGACGACGTCGAGACCGCCCTGGAGGATCTCAGCCGCACCCTGCTGGCCCACGGCCAGTCGCCGGGCGCGGCGATGCTCAAGCGCAACCTCGTGGCCCAGGCGCTGCAGTTTCCCGAACTCGCCCGCCTCGCCCACGAGGAGGGCTGGCTGCGCGGCGTGCGCGCCGTGGCGCGGCTGCTCGACGCCTTCGCCCGGCGCGGGCGGATCGCCGTGGCGGATCCCGAGATCGCGGCCGACCTGTTCCTCAGCCTCGTCCTCGGCCGGTCGTCCCAGGCGACCCTCTACGGCATCGCCACCGACCCGGAGGCGCAGGAGCGGCGGCGACAGGCGGCGGTGCGGCTGTTCCTCGACGGGGTGCGCCCCCGCTGAGGGCGACCAGTCGGCGCCGGTGATCCGGCCGCCGGTGAATCGGCACGCCGGGCTCCGAACGGGCCCAACCCGCGATTGCGCCCCTCCCCGCCCGGGCCTATAGTGCCTCATCCCCATTCGACAGCGTGAGACGGGACATCCGGATCGGTCATCCGGAGCCCGCGGCCCGATGCCCGGCCCCCGTCCCGCCAGGCCGGAGCACGAGAAGCATGTCCCAGGGTCCGTTGATGCCCAAGGCGACCGCCGTCTGGCTGGTCGAGAACACCTCGCTCGCCTTCGAGCAGATCGCCGATTTCTGCAAGCTGCACCCGCTGGAGGTGAAGGGCATCGCCGACGGCGAGGTCGCGGCCGGCATCAAGGGGCTCGACCCGGTCTCCACCGGCCAGCTCACCCGCGACGAGATCGAGAAGGCCCAGAAGGCGCCGCACTACAAGCTGAAGCCCGCCGTCTCGAAGGTGAAGCTGCCGGAGGTGAAGCGCACCACCAAGGGCCCGCGCTACACCCCCCTCTCCCGCCGCCAGGACCGGCCGAACGCCATCCTGTGGCTGCTGCGCAACCACCCCGAGCTGAAGGACTCGCAGATCATCCGGCTCGTCGGCACCACCAAGTCGACGATCCAGCAGATCCGCGAGCGCACCCACTGGAACTCGGGCTCGCTCCAGCCGATGGACCCGGTGACCCTGGGGCTGACCACCCAGATCAACCTCGACTTCGAGGTCCAGCGCGCGGCGGCCGACCGCCCGGCCGCGGTGGCGGCCGAGTCGGGCGCCTCGCTGCTGCCGACCGAGGTCTCCACGGCCCGCGACGCCGACGAGCGGGAGCACGAGGACGATCACGGCGGCCGCGAGGAGCGGCTCGACGCCGATTCGGTCTTCGCCAAGCTCAAGGGCCGGCACCACGACGAGGACGACGAGGACTAGGAGCCGGCCGGCGCCCGCCCGGCCGAAGGCGGGGCGGGCGCCAGGACGGCCCGTGCAGGACGCGGCCCCCGGCTCCCGCGGAGTCGGGGGCCGCTCCGCGTCCGGCCGGACCCGGGCGCGCCCGAGGGCGGGGCGGAAACGGGATCGCCCTATTCCGGCAGCGGCCGGCCCCGCGTCTCCGGCATGAACCACGGCACGACGAGGCCGATCACGTAGACGCTGGAGAGCGTCAGCGCCGCCGCGGCGACGCCCCCGAAGGCGGTCACGATCTGCCCGGCGATGATCGGGAAGATCCAGGCGATCAGCCGCGCGCCGTTGAACACGACGCTCGCCGCCGTCGCCCGGACCGCCGGGGTGAACAGCTCCGCGAGGTAGATCGCCATCCACGAGAAGGCGAAGCCCAGGGTGAAGAACCCGTTCAGGAAAGCGAGCGCCATGAACGGCACCAGCCCGCCGGTCCAGAGGTAGCAGGCGAGCGACGTGGCGATGCAGCCGACATAGGTGACCAGCAGGAAGGCGCGGCGGCCGATCGCGTCGGCCACGAAGCCGGAGATCACGTAGGCGGTGATCGCCCCGATATTGTAGACGATGCCCATGCGCGGGCCCCAGAGATTGGCCGGCGCGCCCGCGGCCTTGGCGAGTCCCTCCGTGTAGGCCGGCAGCCAGGACGAGACCGCCCACCAGCCCACCGTGGTGGCGAAGGACAGCAGCGTGGCGAGCAGGACCCGCCGCCGGCTCTCGGGCTCGCGGAAGATCTCCGTCAGGGAGAACGGGCGCCGCGCGCTCCGCGGGGCGCGGTTCGCGTCCTCCGCGGTGGCCGCCCAGCGCTGCGCCCTGAGCGCCCGCATCCACTGCTCGGATTCCTCCAGCGCCCGCCGCAGGTACAGGCACACGAAGGCGGGGAGCGCGCCCAGCGCGAACAGGATCCGCCAGGATTCCGGGCCCAGCGGCTCGGTGGCGGCGAGCACGGCCCACACGATGGCGGCCAGCACGGCGCCGCCGCCGAAGCCCGATTGCAGGAAGCCGCAGCCCTTCGGGCGCGCCCGGTTCGGCCAGGTCTCGGCCACGAGGGCGATGCCGGTGGACCATTCCGAGCCGATGGCGAGCCCGGTGATGAAGCGCAGCACGGCGAGCTGCGCGAAGCTCTCCGCGAAGGCGGTGAGCCCCGTGAACAGCGCGTAGCCCAGGATCGACACCATCATCATGCGCTTGCGGCCGATATAGTCGGCCGCGATCCCGCCCATCAGGCCGCCGATCCCCCAGCCCAGCAGGGTGATGCCGATGGCGAGACCCACGTAGAAGGCCGGGGCCTGGGCCTGCTCGGGGGTGAGGATCGAGGCCAGGGCCGGGCGCAGGGCGTAGACCAGGGCCACCGCCTCGTAGCCGTCGAAGATCCAGCCGAGATAGCTGCCCCACAGGATCCGCCAGTGGCGCCGGGTGAGACCCGCGTACCACGGGGCGCTGGCCGCCCCGCGCAAGCCCACGTCGCCCGCGTCCATCGCCCGTTCCTCCCGCCCGGGACGCGTCGGCGGCGCCCGCCCCGCCCTGATAGGTCGGTTGTGGCATCGGGTCGACCATATCCGGCTGGCCGGCCCGGCATTCCGGCGATCACGATCGCATCACGCCGGCGGATCGTGTCCGCGCGTCGCGCCGGCGCGAGGCCGGCGCGGGGCCGGCGCGCGGTGCGCGTCTCAGCGCGCGGCGTCGAAGGCGGCGAGGAAGGCCGCGAGGTTGTCCGGCAGGGCCGCGCAGAGGTAGCCGCCCTCCTGGACCAGGGCCGTGGGCAGCCCGGCCCGGGCGATCCGCTCCGCGGCCCCGACGAAGCCCGCGCGAGAGACCGCGAGGGCGCCGATCGGATCGTCCGCGGCGGCGTCGAGGCCCAGGGCCACCACGAGGGCCCGGGGCCGGTATGCGGCGATGGCCGCGAGGCCCGCCGCCACGGCCTCGAGCCAGGGCGCGTCGCCCGAGCCCGGCGGCAGCGGCAGGTTGCGGTTGAACCCCGCCCCCGCCCCGGCGCCGGTCTCGTCGGCGTAGCCGGCGAAGAACGGGAAGTAGTCGGACGGGTCGGCGTGGACCGAGACGGTCAGCACGTCGGCGCGGGCGTAGAAGATCCCCTGCGTGCCGTTGCCGTGATGGACGTCGATGTCGAGGATCGCCACCGGGCCGCCGGTCGCGGCGCGCATCCGCTCGGCCGCGATGGCGCTGTTGTTGAGGAAGCAGAAGCCGCCCGCGGAGTCCGCGTAGGCGTGGTGGCCGGGCGGGCGGCACAGGGCGTAGGCATGCCCCGCCGCCAGCGCCGCGTCGGCGGCCGCGACCGCGCACTGCGCCGACCCGTAGACCGCCGCCCAGGTGCCGGCGCGGATCGGCGTCGAGGTGTCGGCGGTGTAGAGGCCGAGGCGCCCGAGGAGGCCGGGGGGCTTCCGGTGCATCTGCGGCCGGGCGAAGGACCCGGTCAGGATCTCGTCGCCGATGCCGGGGATCGCGTCCCGGCGCGCCCAGGCCTCGGCCAGGAACGCCACGTAGTCCGGGTCGTGCACCGCGCGGATCGGCTCGAGGCCGTGATCGGCCGGCTCGGCGAGGGCGTGGCCGCCCCGGGCGGCCGCGTCCCGCAGGATCGCGTAGCGGGCCGCCTGCTCGGGATGCGGGATCGCCGCGCCGCGCCGCAGGTAGCGTTCGGGGTCGTGCCGGCTCGAATCGGGCGTGTGGACGATGCGCATGCGGGCAGGTTAGGGCCCGCCGGGACCGGCGTCATCCGCCCGGCACGGACTCGCGGGGCGCACCCGCGTGGGACGCACCCGCGACGGGCGCACCCGGACGGGACGGGCTCAGATGAGGTAGACGGTGCCGTCCGCGCGGAACACCTTCGGGCAGTTCGCCCCGTCCACGAGGCGCTGGGCATCCTCCAGGGAGATCCCGTGCGCCAGGGCGATCTCCGGCAGCGTCTTCCAGGTCGGGGTCATGGTCCGGCTCCGTCCGCGATCCGTGCGGGTCGGGGATCAACGGCGCAAACGCGTCCGGGTTCGCCGACGGTGCCGGGGACGATTCCGGGGACGGTCTCAGGAGCGTGTCGAGGGCGTCGGCGCGCCACCCCGTCGGGACGGGCGCGGCCGGGGTGACCTCGCGCAGCAGGGTCGGGACCCGGGCCCAGGGTTCCGTGACCGGCCCGGCGCTCGGCCGCACCGCCGCCCGGTTCTGCCCGCCGGCGACGCGGATGTCCGGGAAGCGCGCGCAGAACGCCGCCACGCAGTCCGGGTCGAAATGGCGGCCGCTCTCGGCGCGGATGCAGTCCAGGGCCGCGTCGAAGGACATCGCGTCCTTGTAGGGCCGCGCCGTGGTCAGGGCGTCGAACACGTCCGCCACCGCGACGATCCGGGCCGACAGGGGGATGGCGGCGCCGGCGAGCCCGTGCGGGTAGCCGCCGCCGTCCCACTTCTCGTGGTGGAACTCGGCGATCTCCGCGGCCAGCCGGATCAGCTCGGAGGCGCTTCCGCCCAGGATGCGCCGACCGATCGCCGGATGCGTCTTGACGAGGTCGAACTCGTCCCGGTCGAGCCGGCCGGGCTTCAGCAGGACGCCGTCCGGAATGCCGACCTTGCCGACATCGTGCAGCGGCGCCGCGAGGTAGAGGTTGCGGCAGATCTCCGGCGCCAGCCCGAGGCCCTCGGCCACGATCTGGCTGTAGCGGGCCACCCGCCACGTGTGATCGCCGGTGTCGTTGTCGCGGTACTCGACCGCCAGCGCGAGGCGGAAGATGATCTCCTCCTCGCGCTCGCGCATGTGGCGCAGGGCGGCCTCCACCTCGCCGTCGAGCCAGGCCGCCTGCTCGGCCAGCCGCCGCACCGCCCGGGCGAGCCGGATCAGGTTGCGCAGGCGGACGGTGAGCTCGACGCCCTGCATGGACTTGTCGAGGAAATCGGTCGCCCCGGCCTCCAGGGCGGCGAGCCGCACCGCGTCCGAGATGTCGCTGGTGACCATCACGATGGGCACCTGCGCGTAGTGCGGGATGGTCCGCATCTGCCGGATGAAGGCGATCCCGTCGATGCCGGGCATGTGGCAGTCGACCAGGACGAGGTCGAAGGCCCGCGTCCGCGCCTCGACCATGGCGGCGACCGGGTCGCCGTGATCGGTGACGGACACGTCGGGCTTGGCCTCCAGGAGGAGGCGCAGCCGCATCCGCATGGTGGCGCTGTCGTCGACGAGGAGCGCGTCCATCAGCGGCTCCCGGGCCGGCGCGCCCGCCCGGACGGCCCGGAGCCGGGACGCCGCAGGCCGTCCCGGGGCGGCTGCCGGGCCAAGTATGTCGACACAGGGACCATCGCCGCGACGCCTCGCAAGACTGTCGAGCAGCATTGAAGTATGCGGTATTAACGGGCGGTAAATCGTCGCTCTCGGCTATACTGACAAGATTTATTTTACTCACGGTCGTTGTGGTCATGAATTCCGGTCTTCGTTTGTCGGAGACGGATGAGGCCGCGGCGATCGACACGCGGAGCGCCGTCTTCGTCCGGTCCGGGGCACCTGAAGGATCGGCGCGTCTGTAACCGGGATCGCCGCGGCGGCCGCGGCGCGGCCCCGGGGCGACGGGGTTGACGCGGCCGCGCAGCCCCCCGACGGAGACGCGGATCCGGACGGGTCCCGGGCGGCCCGGATCGGCCCGGAGCGCGCCGGCCGGACGGCGCGGCGGGAGGCGCCTTCGCGATGATGCGGTTCGATCTCGTCGATCTCGGCCTGTTCCGGCACGTGGTCGAGGCCGGCTCCATCACCCACGGGGCCGCGCGGGCGAACCTCGCCCTGGCGGCTGCCTCGACGCGGATCCGGCTGATGGAGGAATCCCTCGGGGCCGCCCTGCTGACCCGGGGCCGGCAGGGCGTCAGCCCGACCCCGGCCGGGCGCGCGCTCCTCGTCCATGCCCGGGAGGTCCTGGCCGGGGTGGAGCGCCTGCGCGAGGAGATGGCGGCCTTCTCGGGGAGCGCCTTCGGCCAGATCCGGGTGCTGGCCAACACCAACGCGCTGACCGAGTTCCTGCCGGAGGCGCTCTCGGCCTTCCTGGCCGATCACCCCGGGATCGGCGTCGAGATCGACGAGCGCACCTCCGAGGAGATCGTCGGGCTGGTGGCCGAGGGGGCGGCCGACCTCGGGATCCTGTCCGGCACGGTGGATACCGGCTCGCTGCAGACCTTCCCGTTCCGGGAGGACCGGTTCGTGCTGGTGGCGGCCCGGGACCATCCCCTGGCGGCGCGCGGGACGATCCCGTTCGCCGAGGTGCTCGGCCACGACCTCGTCGGCCTCGACCGGCGCAGCGCCATCAGCCGCTTCCTCGTGGCCCAGGCGGTGCGCGAGGGGCGGCCGATGCGCCTGCGGGTCCAGCTCCGGGGCTTCGACGCCGTCTGCCGGCTCGTCGAGGCGCGGGTCGGGCTGGCGGTGCTGCCCGAGAGCGCCGCCGCCCGCGCCGCGCAGGGCCTCGCCCTCGCGGTGGTGCCCCTCGCCGATGCCTGGGCGCGGCGCGACCTGACCCTGTGCCTGCGCGACCTCGACGGATTGCCGCCGTTCATCCGGGCCTTCGTGGCGGAACTGCGCGCCTGAGCGGAGCCCGCCCCGGAACCGCGCGATCCGCGCGGACACGATCCGCCCCGCCGCGGACGGGCCGCGGCGTCCCCCGCGCGCAGCCTCGCGCCGGGGCTGCAGGGCCGCCCGCCGCGCCCGCGCGCGGTGGTGCACGGCGGCGTCAGCGCCACCGCTCGTCCGTGCAGGCCAGCAGGTAGACCACGTGCATGCAGCGCGCCTGGGCGGCCTGCGACGGCGCGTCGCCCATGCAGGCGCGCATCCCGACGGAGAGCAGGTCGCGGTCGACGTCCTGATCCCGCGCGCAGGTGAAGATCGGCTGGAAGCCCTCGAACCGGCTCACCTGCCAGAAGATGACCATGACCGCGAGCAGGCAGAACGTGCAGACCAGGATCCGGCTGTCGTAGAACCAGTGCCGCCGCCCGGCATCGCCGGCGCCCGCGGCGCCGCGCGCGCTCACCGCGTCACCGGGCCGGTCGCCGGGGGCGCGGCCCGGCCCCCCCGCCTTCTCGGCATCGGATCGTCCTCTCCGTCGCGCCGGATCCCCGGGCCGCGCGCCGCCCGCCGGGGCCGTCAGTCGATCACCTCCACGATCCGGCGCGTCCGCGGATCGACGAGAACCGGGTGGTCGTTGACGATCGTGTAGCTGTAATCCGGCAAGGCGAACTCCCGCGGGACATCGTAGTACACGATGCCGTCCTCCGGGAGCACCGTCCCGACCCGCACGGGTCCCGCGAGCGCGACGGAGGGGCGGCGCTCGCCGAGGGCGTAGATGCGGAACCGTTCCCGCCGGTCGACGCCGAGGATGCCGTTGGCCGTGCCCACGGCCGCGCCGATCGCGCCGCCGACGATCGCCCCGAGGGGGCCCGCCATCTCCTCGCCGCGCGAGGCGCCCTCCCGGGCCCCGCGCTCGAGCCCCTGCGCCCGCGCGTCCGCGGCGAGGCCCAGGGGGGCTGTTATGGGGGCTGTCAGGGGCGCCACCAGGGTGGCGAGGAGCGCGAGGGGCGCCGCGATCCGCATGATGTCTCGTCCCGGTCGGTGGCGTGGATCGTCGGGCCTGCGCCCGGGGGGCGCGGGCGCGTCCCGGCCGGAGGTTACGCCGAAAAGGCTGCCGATCGGTTGCCGCTCGGCGCGGGGCGGCGCCGGCATTGCCCCGGTCCGCCCATGGGGTAGCCTCCGGCTGATTCCCCCGGAGAGGACAGGGCATGCCGATCGAGACCGTGGAGACCGCCGGCCGCCGCCGGGGCGCCGACCTCCTGGTGGAGGTGCTGCGCTCGGAGGGCGTGCGCTACATCTTCGGCAATCCCGGCACCACCGAGCTGCCGCTCATCGACGCGCTCACCGAGGCGCCCGACATCGCCTACATCCTCGCCCTGCAGGAGGCGACCGCGGTCGCCATGGCGGACGGCTACGCGCAGGGCGCGCGGCGCCCCGCCTTCCTCAACCTGCACACGGCGGGCGGCCTCGGCCACGCCATGGGCGGGCTGGTGAATTCCCAGGTCTCCGGCACGCCGCTGGTGGTCACCGCCGGGCAGCAGGATCTCCGCCACGCGCTGACCGACCCGCTGCTGATGGGCGACCTCGTCGCCATCGCCGACCCGGTGATGAAGTGGGCCCGCGAGGTGACGAGCCCCGACCAGATCCCGATCCTGCTGCGCCGGGCCTTCCACGACGCGGGGGCCGCCCCCTCCGGCCCGGTCTTCCTGTCCCTGCCCATGGACGTGATGGAGGCGCTGTCGGCGGTGCCGGCCGGCGAGACCTCGACCATCGACCAGCGGGCGGTGGCGGGCTCCCTCGACCGGCTGGCGGAGAGACTCGCCGCGATCGCGCCGGGCCGCCTCGCCCTGATCGCGGGCGACGAGATCGACGCCTCGGACGCCTCGGCGCAGATGGTCGCGCTCGCCGACCTGCTGGCGGCGCCGGTCTACGGCTCGTCCTGGCCGGCCCACATCCCGTTCCCCACCGCGCACCCGCTCTGGGCCGGGAACCTGCCGACCCGTGCCGACGCCATCGCCGACATCCTCGGGCGCTACGACGCGGTGTTCGCGCTGGGCGGCAAGTCGCTGATCACCGTGCTCTACTCAGAGGTCTCGGCGGTGCCGCCGGGGGTGCAGGTGTTCCAGCTCTCGGCCGACGTGCGCGACCTCGGGCGCACCTACGCCACCTGCCTGTCGACGGTGGGCGACATCCGCGCCTCGCTCGACGCCCTGCTGCCGCTGCTGGCCCCGCGCCTCGCCGACCGGGCCGACGCCTTCGAGCAGCTGCGCGGTCAGGCCGTGACTGCCCGGGCCGAGCGGCGGGCGCGGCTCGCCGCCGCCGCCGACGCGGCCTTCGAGGATCCGGTGATCGCGCCGCTGGTCGCCGCCCGGGAGGTGGCCCGCGCGGTCGGGGCCGAGACCACTATCGTGGACGAGGCGCCCGCGACGCTGACCCACCTGCGCACCTTCCTCGACAGCCCCTCGGCGCACCAGTACGCGGCGATGCGCGGCGGCGTGCTCGGCTGGGGCATGCCGGCCGCGGTGGGCTTCTCCCTGGGCCTCGACCGCGCGCCCGTGGTCTGCGTCGTGGGCGACGGGGCCGCGATGTACTCGCCCCAGGCGCTGTGGACGGCGGCGCACGAGAAGCTGCCGGTCACCTTCGTGGTGATCAACAACGCCGAGTACAACATCCTCAAGACCTTCATGAAGGGCCAGGCGCACTACGCCTCGGTGCGCGCCAACCGCTTCATCGCCATGGACCTCACCGACCCGCGCGTCGACTTCCCGGCGCTGGCCGCCTCCATGGGCGTGCCGGCCCGGCGGGTGACCCGGGCCGCCGACATCGCCCCGGCGATCGAGGCCGGGATCCGGTCCGGCGGCGCCAACCTCGTGGAGGTGGTGGTGCGGGCGACCTGAGCGGGGCCGTCAGGGGGCGCTCACTCCAGCCCCGGCACCGGCAGCCCGAAGGCCGCCGCCAGCAGCACCATGTTGAGGGCGAGCACCAGAGCCGCCCCCGCCACGGCGGCGGCCTGGGTGAGCGGGCCGTTGGCGAAGGGCCCCATCACGCTGCGGCGGCGGGTGAACACCACCAGCGCCACCATCGGGACCGGCAGGGCGAGCGACAGCACCACCTGCGACAGGACCAGCGCCTGGGTCGGGTCGACCCCGATCGCCACCACCGCGAAGGCCGGCAGCATGGTCACGAGCCGGCGGGCGAGGAGCGGGATGCGCCAGCCGGTGAAGCCCTGCATCACCAATTGCCCGGCGAGCGTGCCCACCACCGAGGAGGAGATCCCGGAGGCGAGCAGCGACACCAGGAAGGCCGCCCCCGCGGCGGGCCCGAGGAGCGGCGTCAGGGTGCGGTAGGCCTCGCCGATCTCCGCCACCTCGCTGTGGCCGACGTGGAAGGCCGCCGCCGCCATGATCACCATCGCCATGTTGACGAGGCCCGCCAGCAGCAGCGCCACCACCACCTCGCGGTTCGAGTAGCGCACCAGCAGGCGCCGGTCGGCCTCGGTGCGGGGATTGCCCCGTCCCTGGGTCAGGCCCGAATGCAGGAACAGCGCGTGCGGCATCACGGTGGCGCCGATGATCCCGACCGCGATGGTGAGCGCCTGCGCGTCCGGGATCCGCGGGGTGACGAGACCCTTGGCCGCCTCGCCCCAGGCCACGGGCGCGACCAGGAGCTCGACCGCGTAGCAGAGGCCGATCGTGCCGACCATCGCGCCGATGGCGATCTCCAGCGGCCGGAAGCCCTCGTTCTCCAGGAGCAGGATCGCGTAGGTGACCACCGCGGTGATGCCCATGCCGGCCATGAGCGGCATGCCGGTGAGCAGCGACAGGCCGATGGCGCCGCCGAGGAACTCCGCGAGGTCGGTCGCCATGGCGGCGACCTCGCTGATGCCCCACAGGGCGAGGCGCACCGGCCGCGTCGTCGCGTCCCGGCAATGCTCGGCGAGGTTCTTGCCCGTGACGATGCCGAGCTTGGCCGACAGGGCCTGGAACAGCATCGCCGTCAGGTTGGCGAGCAGCACCACCCAGAGCAGGCCGTAGCCGTAGCGGGCGCCGGCCTGGATGTTGGTCGCGAAATTCCCGGGGTCCATGTAGGCGATCGACGCCGTCACGGCGGGGCCGGCGAACAGCAGGAACCGGGCCCGGCCGCCGGGACGGCCGTCGAGGACGTCGCGGATCGCGCCCTCGGTCCGCCGGCTCATCGCCCCGGGCGCGGCGCGCCCGGGGGCCGTCGCGGCGTTCGGCGCCACCATGCTCACCCTCTCCTCAAAGATATAGCGGAGGCTATATTCAGGGTTCGGCGCCGGGATTCAAGGGCCCGGATCCCAGGATCGGGATTCCAGGATCGGGATTCCAGGGTCAGGAGTCAGGGCCGGAATTCCGGGGGCCTGCACCGCCTCCGCGGGACTCCCCTCCCGGGGGCGGTGTTTGCTAGACAGGGGCCGGGGCGGCCCGCGCGGGCCGTGGTGGGGGAGAGCCGATGCAGGAACCGTCCGAGCCGGGCTCGCCCGAGACCGTGCTGGTCGATCCCGAGCGCCACGTGGAGAGCTTCCGCCAGGCCCGCGAGGCGCGGCGCTCGGAGCTCGTGGAGGATTACGTCGAGTTGATCGACGACCTGATCGGCGACGGCGGCGAGGCGCGGCAGGTGGACATCGCGGCCCGGCTCGGCGTGGCGCAGCCGACCGTCGCCAAGATGCTGAAGCGCCTGTGCGAGGACGGCTTCGTGCAGCAGCGGCCCTATCGCGGCGTGTTCCTGACCGAGGCCGGCCGCCGGCTCGCCGCGCAGGCCCGGGAGCGCCACCGCATCGTCGAGCGCTTCCTGTGCGCGCTGGGGGTGAGCCCCGAGACCGCCCGGCGGGACGCGGAGGGGATCGAGCACCACGTCAGCGCCGAGACGCTCGCGGCGTTCCGCGCCTTCGCGGAGCGGCACGGGGGGGCGTGAGGCGCCCCTCTCCGGCCCTCACACCGTCGGCGCCGCCACCTTCTGGCGCAGGCCCAGGATCACCGCCCGGAGCATCTCGGCCCCGGCCTCGCCGGCATCCGGCAGGGTGCCGGTGCGGGAGGCGTAGATCCGCTCGTGCACGAAGGCGAGCTTGGCGATCACCGCGGGCGTCAGCTTGAACGGGTAGAGCGCCGGCTGGCCCATGCTGTGGGACAGCGAGTTGATCGCGTAGGTGAGCGGCAGCCACGCGGCGATCAGCCGGTCGAGATCCAGGGTGTTGTAGGGATCGAAATCGATCACGGTCGGCGCCGGCGGCCCGGACTGCCCCCGCTGGCGCAGGCGCGGGCGCACGTGCAGCTCGAAGGTCGAGGCGGTCTCCACCGTGTCGACGATGTGCAGGTAATGCGCGAAGGTCTCGGCGAAATCCTCCCACGGATGCGCGGTGGCGTAGGCCGAGACGTAGGCCTCGTCCCAATCGGCCGGCGCGCCCCTGGCGTAGTGGTCCTGCAGGGCCTGGACGTAGTTCAGCCGCTCGTCGCCGAACAGGGCCCGGAACGGTTCCCAGGAGGGGCTGTTCAGCACCAGCAGGTACCAGAAGTAATGCCCGATCTCGTGCCGGAAATGGCCGAGCAGGGTGCGGTAATGCTCGCCGAAGAGGATCCGGCGACGCTCCCGCTCGACGTCGTCGGCCTCGGCGATGTTCATGGTGATCAGGCCGTTGATGTGGCCCGTCAGCACCGGCGGCCCGCCGGAGACGCTCTCGGACGGGTCGACCAGGAAGTCGAAGGCCAGCCCGTCCGTGTACTGGGCGCGGGTGGCGAGCGGCAGTTCCAGGCGCAGCAGCGAGTAGAACAGCCGGTGCTTGGCCGCCTCGATCGGGCGCCAGCGGGCGAGGTTCCAGGGCTGCGACAGGTCCGGGACCACGCGGTTGTGGCGGCAGGCGGTGCAGTAGATGTCGGGGCTGTCCTCCGGCACCAGCCAGTTGCAGGCCTGCGCGAGGGCGTTGTTGCACAGCCGGTAGCGCCGGCCGGGATCCGCGTAGGCGTGGAAGACCTGCGCCCCGCCCATCAGCGGGTGGGCCGAGAGGCCCTGCGGCTCCAGCGCCGAGACCTCGTGGACCGCGCAGGCGTAGCCCAGCGGCCGCGCGCAGCTCTCGCAGGCGGTCGCCTCGAAGGTGACCGGCTGGTCGCAGGCCTGGCACTGGAAGATCTTCATCGCGCGGTCCCGGGCCGGCGGCCGACCCACCTTCCGGTCAAGCGGGGCCGGGCGGCAAAGTTCCTGCCAGGCGCCGCGGTGCCCGCCCGCCGCACGGAAATTGCTTGTCGGCGGGGCCGTATCGCGTAACCGTGCGGCGGGCGCCGGCGCCAGGGACCGGCGGCGCGACCGCGTTCGATCCTTTCGACGGAGCCATCGTGTCGATCAAAGCCGCCCTGCACCACGTCACGCATTACCGCTACGACCGGCCGATCAGCCTGGGCCCCCAGGTGATCCGCCTGCGTCCGGCCCCGCACGCCCGCACCAAGGTCCCGGCCTACGCGCTCACGGTGACGCCGGCCAACCACTTCCTGAACTGGCAGCAGGATCCCAGCGGCAACTGGCTCGCCCGCCTCGTCTTCCCGGAGAAGACCGACGAACTGAAGATCGAGGTCGACCTCACCGCCGACATGGCGGTGATCAACCCGTTCGACTTCTTCGTGGAGGATTACGCGCAGGTCCGGCCGTTCGCGTACGATCGCGGTCTCGCCGAGGAGCTGGCCCCCTACCTCACCCCCGTCGACGCGGAGGGTCCGGAGATGGAGGCGCTGCTCGCCCGTCTCCCGGAGGAGCCCAGCACCGTCCAGTTCCTGGTGGCGCTGAACGGCCTGATCGCCCGGGAGACCGCCTACGGCGTCCGGATGGAGCCGGGCGTCCAGACCCCGGCCGAGACCCTGCGGCTGAAGAGCGGCTCCTGCCGCGACTCGGCGTGGCTGCTCGTGCAGGTGCTGCGCCGGATCGGGCTCGCCGCCCGGTTCGTCTCCGGCTACCTGATCCAGCTCGTGCCCGACACGACCGCGGTCGACGGGCCGACCGGCGCCGCGGCGGATTTCACCGACCTGCACGCCTGGGCCGAAGTCTACCTGCCGGGCGCCGGCTGGGTCGGGATGGACGCCACATCGGGTCTGCTCACCGGCGAGGGCCACATCCCGCTCGCCGCGACGCCGCACTACCACGCGGCCGCGCCGATCTCCGGCGCCGTCGAGCCGGCCGAGACCACGTTCGACTTCAAGATGACCATCACCCGCGTCGCCGAGACGCCGCGGATCACCAAGCCGTTCCCGGAAGCCGTCTGGGCCGCCATGGACGCGCTGGGCGAGCGGGTCGACGCCGACCTCGCCGCGCAGGACGTGCGGCTGACCATGGGCGGCGAGCCGACCTTCGTGTCGGTGGACGATTTCGAGTCGCCCGAGTGGAACATCGCGGCCGTCGGCCCGACCAAGCGGGGGCTCGCCGACCGGCTGATCCGGCGCCTGCGCGACCGGTTCGGCCCGGGGGGGCTGCTCCATTACGGCCAGGGGAAGTGGTATCCCGGCGAGAGCCTGCCCCGCTGGGCCTTCGCGCTCTACTGGCGCAAGGACGGCAAGCCGATCTGGCGCGACCCGGACCTGATCGCGCCGGAGGTGGTCGCCGGGGAGGCGGGACAAGCCACCATCGCGCAGGCCGAGGCGCTCGCCGGCGCGCTGGCCCGCCGCCTCGGCCTCGCCGACTACGTCTTCCCGGCCTTCGAGGACGGGGAGCTCTGGGAGAAGAAGACCGCGGCGCTGCCGGTCAACGTCACGCCCGGGGCGGCCCGGTCCGGCTCGGCGGAGTTCGACGCCCGGATCAGGCGGGTCTACGCCCGCGGCCTCGGGGAGGCCGCGGGCTACGTCCTGCCGCTCGCCAGCCTGCCGACCGGCCGTGACGGCGACGCCGACAGGGTCTGGATCTCCGAGAAGTGGGAGTTCCGCCGCGGGGCCGCCTTCCTGGTGCCGGGCGATTCCCCGGTGGGCTTCCGCCTGCCGCTGTCGTCCCTGCCCTACGTGCCGCCGGAGCACTATCCCTACTATCAGCCGCAGGACCCGCTGGAGCCCCGCACTGCCCTCCCCGACGGGCATCCCGGCGCGGTCGCCAACGGTGCCGGCGTCACCGGCGTGGCGGTGCGCACGGCCCTGTCGATCGAGCCCCGCGACGGGGTGGTGCGGGTGTTCATGCCGCCGGTGCAGCGCGCCGACGAGTATCTCGAACTCGCCGGCCACCTCGAGGCGGCCGCCGCCGAGCTGAACCTGCCGATCCACCTCGAGGGCTACGAGCCGCCCTACGACCCGCGGATCGGCGTGATCAAGGTGACGCCCGATCCGGGCGTGATCGAGGTGAACGTCCACCCGGCCGCCTCGTGGCGGGAGGCGGTCGCCATCACCACCGACTTGTACGCTGAGGCGAGGCAGACCCGGCTCGGCGCGGAGAAGTTCATGACCGACGGGCGCCACACCGGCACCGGCGGCGGCAACCACGTGGTCATGGGCGGCGTCACGCCGGACGATTCCCCGTTCCTGCGCCGGCCCGACCTGCTCAAGAGCCTCGTGCTCTACTGGCAGCGCCACCCTGCGCTCTCGTACCTGTTCTCGGGCCTCTATATCGGGCCCACGAGCCAGGCGCCGCGCATGGACGAGGCCCGCCACGACGGGCTCTACGAGCTGGAGATCGCGCTGGCCCAGGTGCCGGCCCCGGACGCGCCCAACATCCCGCGCTGGCTGGTCGACCGGATCTTCCGCAACATCCTCGTCGACGTCACCGGCAACACCCACCGGGCCGAGATCTGCATCGACAAGCTCTACTCGCCGGACGGCCCGACCGGGCGCCTCGGCCTGCTGGAGTTCCGCGCCTTCGAGATGCCGCCGGACGCGCGGATGAGCCTCGCGCAGCAGCTCCTGCTCCGCGCCCTCGTGGCCTGGCTGTGGCGCGAGCCGCAGACCGGCGGCTGTGTCCGCTGGGGCACGAACCTCCACGATCGGTTCATGCTGCCGCATTTCCTCTGGTCCGACTTCCTCTCGGTGCTGGAGGATCTCCGGGCGGCGGGGTACGATTTCGATCCGGTCGCCTTCGAGGCGCAGGCCCTGTTCCGGTTCCCGGTCTTCGGCACGATCGAGCAGGGCGGGGTCCGGATGGAATTGCGCCAGGCGCTCGAGCCCTGGCACGTGATGGGCGAGGAAGGGACCAGCGGGGGCACCGTGCGCTTCGTCGACAGTTCGGTCGAGCGGCTGCAGGTCAGGGTCGAGGGCTTCGTGCCCGAGCGGCACGTCATCGCCTGCAACGGCCGCCGCCTGCCCATGACCGGCACCGGCCGCGGCGGCGAGGCCGTGGCGGGGCTGCGCTTCAAGGCGTGGCAGCCGGCCTCCTCCCTGCACCCGACCATCCCGGCCCACTCGCCGCTGACCTTCGACATCCTCGACGCCTGGAGCGGGCGCTCCCTCGGCGGCTGCCGCTACCACGTCGCCCATCCGGGCGGGCGCAACTACGAGACCCATCCGGTCAACGCCTACGAGGCGGAGGGCCGGCGCCTCGCCCGGTTCCAGCCGAACGGCCACACGCCGGGCCGGGTGGAGATGCCCCGCCCGGAATCGAGCGCCGAGTTCCCGCTGACCCTCGACCTGCGGACGCCGGCCCCACAATGACCGGGGATCCGTGATGGAGGCGGCGCTCGCGGGCAGCCGCGGCCGGGCCGAGCGGCCGGAGGGCGCGCGGGAGCGCGTCGCCCGCTGGTGCGCGGGCTACCGCCCCGCCCCCGGCCGGCCGGACGAGTTCCTGGGCCCCGACGGTTCGCCCCGCGGGGCGTGGCCGCGCCTGCTCGACCGCCTCGGCGGGCTCACCGAGCCGGAGATCATGGCCCGCTTCGTCGCGGCGGAGCGGCACATCCGGGACGCGGGCATCTCGTTCCGCATCGCCGGCGACCAGCGCGAGCACCCCTGGCCGCTGGGCTGCCTGCCCCTCGTGATCGAGGGACCGGAATGGGCGGCGCTCAGCGCCGGGATCGTCCAGCGCGCGGAGCTGATGGAGGCGATCCTCGCGGACGCCTACGGGGAGGGGCGGCTCGTCGCCGAGGGGCTCCTGCCCGCCGCGATCGTCGCCGGGACGCCGGAGTTCCTGCACCCGCTCCACGGGGTCGCGCCCCCCGGCGGCCACTACCTCAAGCTCTACGCCGCCGATCTCGGCCGGGGACCGGACGGGCGCTGGCAGGTGCTCGCCGACCGGACGCAGGCGCCCTCGGGCCTCGGCTGGGCGCTGGAGAACCGCATGGTCCTCGCCCGGACCTTCCCGGACTTCTTCCAGGACCTCCACGTCGAGCGCCTGCCGGCCTTCTTCCAGGCGTTCCGCGACGGCCTGGCGCTCGGTGCCGAGCGCTCGGACCCGCGGATCTGCCTGCTGACCTCCGGCCCGTACAGCAGCACCTACGTCGAGCAGGCGGCGCTGGCCCGCTATCTCGGCCTGATGCTGGTGGAGGGCGACGACCTCGTCATGCGGGACGGGCGCCTGCACGTGCGCACCGTCTCGGGCCTGAAGCGCGCCGACGCCCTGTGGCGGCGGATCGACGCCGACTTCCTCGACCCGCTGGAGCTGAACCCGGCCTCGCGGCTCGGCGTGCCCGGCATCCTGGACGCCCTGCGCAACGGCTCCCTGGTGATGGCCAACATGCCGGGCGCGGGGCTCGTCGAGTCGGCCGCGCTCGCGCCCTATCTCGACGGCATCGCCCGCCGGGTGCTGGGCGAGCCCCTGCGGCTCGGCCACCCGCGCACGTGGTGGTGCGGCGACCTCGAGGGCTTGGCGCACGCGCGGGCCAACCTCGACAGCCTGACCCTGCGCCCGGCCGCCACGCCCCAGCGCGGGGCGGGGCGCGACGCGATCCTGGCCGGCCCGGTCCTGGCGGCGGAGCGGGAGCGGGTCGTGGCGGCCCTGCGCGACCGGCCCTTCGACTACGTCGCCCAGGAGGCGGCGCCGCTCTCGACCATGCCGGGCTGGGAGCGCGGCCCGGACGGCCTGTTCCTGACGCCCCGCCCCTTCGTGGTCCGCGTCTTCGCCGCGCGCACGCCGCTCGGCTGGCAGGTCATGCCCGGCGGCTTCTGCCGGGTCTCGGAGCGCGAGGACGTCGACCCGATCGAGCTGCGGCTCGGCATCCGCTCCGCCGACGTCTGGGTCCTGTCCGAGGAGCCGGTCGCCGCGCCCCTGATCGGCGCGCAGGCGGCCCCGCGGGTGCGGCGGGTCGGCGGCCACCTCCCCGCCCGGGCCGCCGACGGCCTGTTCTGGCTCGGCCGCTACCTGGAGCGCGGCGAGGCGGTGATCCGGCTGGTGCTCGCCCACCTGCGCAGCGTCGGCGACGCGGTCGGGACCGACATCTCGGGCGCCCTCGACACGCCGGCGGCCCTGGCGCTCCGGGCCCTGCTGCACGAGTGGGGCGCCGTCAGTGCCGCCGACCTGCCCACCGCCCGCCTCGCCCAGGAGGCGCTCTCCGGGCGCGACCGGTCGGGCTCGGCCCGGTCCCACATCCTCGCGGCCCGCCGCAACGCCGCCGCGCTCCGCGCCCGCCTCTCCGGCGAGGCGTGGCGGGTCCTGGCCGACCTGAACGAGTTCCTGTCCCTCGACCCCGAGCGGGCCTTCACCGAGTCGCAGCTCGCGGGCCGCGCCGAGCGGGCGCTGAGCCAGCTCGCGGCGCTCGCCGGCCTCACCCACGAGAACATGAGCCGGGCCGAGGGCTGGCACTTCATCGAGCTCGGCCGGCGGATCGAGCGGGCGATCAACACCGGCGCCTTCGCGCTGGCCTTCGCCAACGACGAGGCGACTCCCGGCTGCCTCGGGGTGATGCTGTCCCTGTGCGACTCGCAGATCAGCTACGGGCGGCGCTACCTGCAGGGGGCGGCCCTCGACCCGGTCCGCGACATGGTGCTGCTCGACCCCTACAACCCGCGCTCGATCGCCTTCCAGGCCGAGGCGATCACCCGGCACCTCGCCGACCTGCCGGCGCTCGCCGCGGACGGGATCCCCGAACCGCAGTGCCGGCTCGCCACCCGGATCCTGGCGGAGCTGCGCAGCGGCGAGGCCGCGGATTTCGACGCCGTGCGCCTCACCGCCCTCGCGACCGACCTGGAGCGCCTCGCCGACGGCATCGCGGCCCGCTACTTCCCCACCGGGTCGAACGCGCTGCGCCCCGAGAAGCTGACGGGGCTCGCGTGATCTACACGCTGCGCCACCGCACCGCCTACCGCTACGGCCGGCCGGTGCACTTCGCCCGCTGCACCCTGCGGCTCAAGCCGCAGGACGGCGAGGGCCAGA
Organism: Methylobacterium sp. ME121; assembly: GCF_000974725.1. NCBI lineage: Bacteria > Pseudomonadati > Pseudomonadota > Alphaproteobacteria > Hyphomicrobiales > Methylobacteriaceae > Methylobacterium > Methylobacterium sp. ME121. Next base: position 4,469 of record NZ_BBUX01000063.1, on the reverse strand, counting down.
GCGTGCTGGCGAGCGCCGTCACGATCGACCCGAGCCCCGCCCGCGCGGTGATGCGGCGCGACTATCTCGGGATCGACGCGGTGGCGATCACCCTGGAGACGCCGCACACCGCCTTCAGCGTCGAGGCGCTCTCCACCGTGCGGGTCGAGCGCCCGGCCCCGCCGCCGCCGGAATCCGGGATGCCCTGGGAGCGGGTCCGCGATGCCGTTCTGGCCGGGCGCGACCTCGGCGGCCGGGCGCCGGTGCACTTCCTGTTCCCGAGCACCCGGGTGCCGCTGCTGCCCGCGATCACCGACTACGCCCGGCCGAGCTTCGCCGCCGGGCGCAGCGCCTACGGGGCGGCCCACGACCTGATGCTGCGGATCGGCCGGGACTTCCGCTTCGATTCCAAGGCGACCACCGTCTCCACGCCGCTCGCCGAATCCTTCGCGCTCCGGGCCGGGGTCTGCCAGGACTTCGCCCACGTGATGATCGCCGCCCTGCGCGGGATGGGCCTGCCGGCGGCCTACGTCAGCGGCTACCTGCGCACCATGCCGCCGCCGGGCCGGCCGCGCCTGCGCGGGGCGGATGCGAGCCACGCCTGGGTGGCGGTCTGGTGCGGCGCGGGCTGGCTCGGCCTCGACCCGACCAACGGCGTCGCGGTGCGGGACGACCACATCGTGGTGGCCCGCGGCCGCGACTACGGCGACGTGGCGCCGGTCGACGGCATCGTCAGCGGCTCGGGCAAGCAGCGCCTCAAGGTCGAGGTCGACGTCATCCCCGACACCGAGACGCAGGATCTCGCGCTGGTGGGGTGAGGGGACGCTCCGTCCTCGCGAGCGGAGCGGGGCGACTTGGCGCGGCGCGACATCGGCGGACGTGGCGCTGCGGGATGGCTTCGCGGAGGCGCACCGGCAACGATCGCGGCGTGTCGCGGATGCCGGCCCTCACCACATCGTCTTGGCCGCCCGCTCCGGCCAGTCCGCGTCGTAGCGCGCACCGCCGACCGCGCCCGCGGTGAGCGCCGCCAGGATCGCCCCCGGCGTCGGCAGGCTCTCCGGGTCGACGCGGGTGTCCGGATCCCACAGCTTCGCCCGGATGATCGCCCGCGCGCACTGGAAGTAGATCTCCTCCACAGTGATCACGATCGCGGTGCGCGGCGCGTGGCCGTCCACGCTGAAGGACGCGAGGAGATCCGGGTCGGCCGAGATCACCGCCCGCCCGTTCACCCGCAGCGTCGTGCCCGAACCGGGGATCAGGAACAGCAGCGCGACCCGGGGATCGCGCACGATGTTGCGCAGCGAGTCGATCCGGTTGTTGCCGCGCCGGTCCGGCAGGATCAGCGTGCGCGGGTCGGCGACCCGCACGAAGCCCGGCTGGTCCCCGCGCGGGCTGCAATCGAGCCCCTCGGGGCCGGCGGTCGCCAGCACCGCGAAGGGCGAGGCCGCGATCAGCGCCGCGTAGTCCGGCGTGATCGCGGCCGCCACCTTCACCGTGGAGGCGGGCGCCAGGGGCGCGCTGTAGATCGCCTCCAGGGCGGCGAGATCGTCGACGATCATCGCGCCCTCACGCGACCGGGGCCGCCTTGCCGGCCGCGAAGGCTGCGTGCTCGGCCACGAGCGCCCCCGACAGGGCCGCGGCGATCAGGCCGCGGGTCTCGTCGACGCCGTAGAGGGCCACGAAGGAGCCGAACCGGGGTCCGCGCGCCTCGCCGAACAGCACGTTGTAGAGGCTCGTGAACCACGCCTGCGACACGCCGGGCCGCCCGTCCGGGCTCTTGGCCTTGCCGGACGTGTCGGGGAAGTGGCGCCGGCCGACCTCGTAGACCGCCGCCTGCAGCGCCTCCGGATCGGTGGAGCCGGCATGTTCCGTGAGGGTCTCCGCGAGGTCCTCCAGGGCCGCCCGCTCCTCGGGCGTCGGCGCCCGGTAGGTCTTGGCCGGCCGCACGAAGTCCGAGAAGTACTTCAGCGCGTGCTTCACCAGCCGGTCGAGGCCCGGATGGGTCTCCGGACCGGTCCGCGGCGCGTAGCGGCGGATGAAGCCCCACAGCACCGCCGGATCCTCGGTGTTGGCGACCGCCGCGAGGTTGAGCAGCATCGCGAAGGTCAGGCTCGCGCCCTCGACCCGCTCGGGCTCCGGCGGGTTGCCGGCGTGGAGGTGCCAGACCGGGTTGCCGAGGCGCAGCTTCGCGTCCTGGCCGGCGTAGCGGTCGAGGAAGCCGATATACTCGTCGACGTGCCGGGGGATCACGTCGAAGAACAGGCGCTTGGCCTCGCGCGGCTTGTTGTACATGAACAGGGCCAGCGATTCCGGCGTGCCGTAGGTGAGCCACGCGTCGATCGTCAGGCCGTTGCCCTTCGACTTCGAGATCTTCTGGCCCTTCTCGTCCAGGAACAGCTCGTAATTGAAGCCCTCCGGCGGCTCGCCGCCGAGCGCTCGGGCGATCTTGGCGGAGAGCTTGACCGAGTCGATCAGGTCCTTGCCGGCCATCTCGTAATCGACGCCGAGCGCCACCCAGCGCATCGCCCAGTCGGGCTTCCATTGCAGCTTGGCGTGGCCGCCGGTCACCGGGGTCTCGTAGCGCTCGCCCGTGGCGGGATCGCGCCACACGATCGTGCCGCTCTCCGCCTTCACCTCGTCGATCGGCACCTGCATCACGTGGCCGGTGACCGGGTGGAGCGGCAGGAACGGCGAGTAGCTCGCCGAGCGCTCGGCCCGCAGCGACGGCAGCATGATCTCCATCACGGCATCGTAGCGCTCCAGCACGCGCAGCAGCGTCGCGTCGAACACGCCGGCGCGGTAGCACTCGGTCGCCGAGCGGAACTCGTAGGCGAATCCGAACGCGTCGAGGAAGCGGCGCAGCTCGGCGTTGTTGTGCGCCCCGAAGCTGTCATGGGTGCCGAACGGGTCGGGCACGCGGGTCAGCGGCTGGTTGAGATGGTCGGCCAGCATCGCGCGGTTCGGCACGTTGTCGGGAACCTTGCGCAGCCCGTCCATGTCGTCCGAGAAGGCGATCAGCCGGGTCGGCACCGCGTCGCGGGTGAGCACCCGGAAGGCGTGCCGCACCATGGAGGTGCGGGCAACCTCGCCGAACGTGCCGATATGCGGCAGGCCCGAGGGGCCGTAGCCGGTCTCGAACAGGACCTCGGCCTTGCCGGATTTCTCCAGCCGCGCCACGAGCTTGCGCGCCTCCTCGAAGGGCCAGGCGGCGGCGTTGGCGGCGGCCTCGATGATGTCGGCGTCGAGGGTCAGGGCTGGGGGAGCGGCGGGCATGTCTTCGGGGATGATCTTCGGGGCTGGACGCGGATGGAGAGCGCGCACCCTAGAGCGGTTCGCATCGGAGCGGAACGCCCGAGGGTGCATTGCGGAGTTCCATCGTGGGCCCGCGGGAGACCTGTGACAGCGCACCTCGGTTTCGGCTCGGCAGACATATGCCTCATCCGTTCGGCTTCCTGATCCGGCCAGGACGATTCCAGAATTCCGGAGATCCCAATCGCGCCCTCATCCTGAGGTGCCGCAGCGCAGCGGAGGCCTCGAAGGAGCCCTTCAGAGACCGCTGCGCTGACTGGGGCTCTCCTTCGAGGCCGCGGCCTTCTCGAGCAGATCCGTCTTGGTGCCATCCGGCAACCGTGGCCCGGCGGGCAGGATTCCCGGTTCCCGCCGGCGATGAAAGTCCTCAGAACGGGCTCACCGGGAAGAACCGCAGGTACAGCTCGGTGTACTTCCCGTCGTCCCAGACCCGCTGGAGCGCGTCGTCCAATGCTCGGGACAGCGCTACGTCCTCCTGGCGGGTGATCAGGCCGATGCCCTCGCCGAAATAGCGGTTCTCCAGGTAGTCGCCGCCGGTCAGCGCGCAGCAATTCTCCGCGTCCTGGCCGCCGACATAGAGGGCGAGGTTCAGGCCGTCGGCGAACAGGTAGTCGATCTCGCCGCGCTTGAGCGCGCTCTCGGCCGCCGTGAGGTCTGTGAAGTCCTTGGGCACGGCCTTCGGGAAGAACGCCTTCAGGTAGGCCGCGTGGGCGCTGCCGGCGATGACCCCGACGCTGCGGCCGGCGAGCGCCGCCGCCGAGGGGACCGGCAGGCCCTTGTCGGTCCGGGCCGCGAAGCGCGCCGGCCAGCGGAAATACGGCCGCGTCGCCAGGAATTTCGACCGCAGGGGCGCGGTCAGCGGGATGGCGGCCGCGACCACGTCGCCCTGCTTGCCGTCGAGGGCGTCGAGCAGGGTGTCGAAGCGGCGCGCCTGCACCGTGCAGGTGATCGTCAGCTTCTCGCAGACGGCCCGGGCGAGCTCGACCACGAAGCCCGTCGGGTTGCCGTCGGGGCCGGCGAAGTGCAGCGGCGGGAACTCGTCGTCCGTGAGGAAGCGGACCGCCCGCCCGGTCTGCGGCGCCTCGATCCGCTCGCCCCGGCTGCGCGGGTTCCAGAAATCCGGGACCGCGACGGCGGGGGTCGCGGTCCCGCCCGCGGCCCCGGCGGTGGCGGCGGCAGGG
>NZ_BBUX01000064.1:0-34259 GCF_000974725.1 Methylobacterium sp. ME121 | reverse complement strand
CTGTGCTTCCTGACCGCACCTGTCCGCGGCGTTTCGGGAGCGATCCCGGGGCGTCCTTCGGGGGCCTGCCCGGTGGCTGACCGGTCGGGTCCGGGGACGGGGCGGCGCCCGCGTCGGTGGCTCTCAGCCGCCATCGCCCCGGGCGGCGGACCGGTGCGGGGCGTGCCTCGGACGCGGGCGTGAGACCGGGCGGCACTCTGCCCGGCGGGGGAGGAAATGCCCCCGCGCCGACCCGCCTCTGGGCTGACCCTGAGCGACCTGCGGACCCGCCCACGACGAGGCGGGGGACGGCTGGAAGGCCACGGCGCCGATGCGGGTTCCGGGGGTTGCGGGCACGGCGTGCGCGCACCTCGCCCGAGACCGCTAACGGGGAGTCGCAGGACCGGGACGTCGGAGACGCCGCGACGAGAAAAACGGCAGCGGCCGGGGGAGAGGCCCGGCCGGTGCCGCGGGGCGCCGCGGGGATCGGATCCCGCGCGTACTTGGCCGACACCTGGGTTCCCGCGGCGTCCCGCGTCCCTCGTGCGGTCTCCCGGGCCATGCCCCCGGCGCCCAGGCGCGCGGGGACGATCACGCGCGTCGGAACGGCGGGCGGGGGCCAGGGATGCGTGGAGTTGCACCGCACCGTTGTTCCCTCGCCCGAGAAATCGGTCTACACGGCCGCTCCCTCGAAATCGCTTACCTGCCCCGTATGCAGGACTGAGCCCGGAGACGCGCGCACCATGCCGATTCTCACCTTCCCCGACGGCAACACGCGGGAGATCGCCGCCGGCACCACCGGCCGCGCCGTGGTCGAGGGCATCGCCAAGTCGCTGGCCAAGCGCGCCGTCGCCATGGCGCTCGACGGCACGGTCGCCGACCTCGACGACCCGATCGACCGCGATGCCCGCATCGAGTTCCTGGACCGCACCGACCCGCGCAGCCTGGAGCTGATCCGCCACGACTGCGCGCACGTGCTCGCCGAGGCTGTGCAGGCGCTCTGGCCGGAGACGCAGGTCACGATCGGCCCGGTGATCGAGAACGGCTTCTACTACGACTTCCACCGCGAGACCCCGTTCACGCCCGAGGACTTCCCGAAGATCGAGGCGAAGATGCGCGAGATCATCGCGCGCGACGCGCCCTTCACCAAGGAGGTCTGGACGCGCGACGACGTGCGCGGCCTGTTCGCCGGCAAGGGTGAGGGCTTCAAGGTCGAGCTGGTCGACGCGATCCCGCCGGGCGAGGACCTGAAGATCTACCGCCAGGGCGACTGGTTCGACCTCTGCCGCGGCCCGCACATGACCTCGACCGGCAAGGTCGGCACGGCCTTCAAGCTGATGAAGGTCGCGGGCGCCTACTGGCGGGGTGATTCGAACAACCCGATGCTGACCCGCATCTACGGGACGGCCTGGGCGAACCAGGCCGACCTCGACGATTACCTGCACCGGCTGGAGGAGGCCGAGCGCCGCGACCACCGCCGGCTCGGCCGCGAGATGGACCTGTTCCACTTCCAGGAGGAGGGCCCGGGCGTCGTCTTCTGGCACGCCAAGGGCTGGACGATCTTCCAGGAGCTGATCGCCTACATGCGCCGGCGCCTGCGCGGCGACTACGCCGAGGTGAACGCCCCGCAGATCCTCGACAAGGCCCTGTGGGAGACCTCCGGCCACTGGGGGTGGTACCGGGAGAACATGTTCGCCGCGCAGTCCGCGGGCGAGGAGGCCGAGGACAAGCGCTGGTTCGCCCTCAAGCCGATGAACTGCCCGGGCCACGTGCAGATCTTCAAGCACGGCCTGAAATCCTACCGCGACCTGCCCCTGCGCATGGCCGAGTTCGGCATCGTCCACCGCTACGAGCCGTCCGGCGCCATGCACGGGCTGATGCGCGTGCGCGGCTTCACGCAGGACGACGCCCACGTCTTCTGCACCGAGGACCAGCTCGCCGACGAGTGCCTGAAGATCAACGACCTGATCCTCTCGACCTACGCGGATTTCGGCTTCGACCAGATCGTCGTGAAGCTCTCGACGCGGCCCGAGAAGCGCGTCGGCTCCGACGCCCTCTGGGACCACGCCGAGGACGTGATGACCCGCGTGCTGGCGCAGATCGAGGAGCAGTCCGGCGGGCGGATCCGGACCGCGGTCAACCCGGGGGAGGGCGCGTTCTACGGGCCCAAATTCGAGTACGTGCTGCGCGACGCCATCGGCCGCGACTGGCAGTGCGGGACCACGCAGGTGGATTTCAACCTGCCCGAGCGGTTCGGCGCCTTCTACATCGACGCCGACGGCGCCCGGAAGCCGCCCGTGATGGTCCACCGGGCGATCTGCGGCTCGATGGAGCGCTTCACCGGCATCCTGATCGAGCACTTCGCCGGGCACTTCCCCCTGTGGCTGGCGCCGGTCCAGGTCGTGGTGGCGACGATCACCGGCGAGGCCGACGCCTACGCCCGCGACGTCATCCGCACCCTGGAGCGCGCGGGCCTGCGGGTCGAGGCGGATCTGCGCAACGAGAAGATCAACTACAAGGTCCGCGAGCACTCGCTGGCCAAGGTGCCGGTGCTGCTGGCGCTCGGCCGCCGCGAGGCGGAGGAGCGGACGGTCTCGATCCGGCGGCTCGGCAGCCAGCAGACCCGCACGCTGCCGCTGACCGAGGCCGTGGCGGCCTTCGTGGAGGAGGCGACCGCGCCGGACATCCGCCGCGCCGAGGCGGTCGCCGCGACGGTCCCGACCAGCGACACGGTGCTCGACGCCCACCACGACCGGCACGACGCGCCCTGACGGGGCCTCCGGAAGACGTCGTCCCGGCGCCGCGCGGCGGCGCCCGGGACGACAGCGCGGATCCACCGCGTCGAGGCCGGGTTCGAGCCGGCGACCGACAGAGTTCGCGTGTCGGGATCGCGGTCTCAACTTGCGGATGGTCAATCTCGGCGTGGATCGCTCAACGCGCACAACTTTCGTCAAGGTTGGCGAAAGGAATCCCATTCTATGAAGGCCGGAGACTAATTTCCGAGCCGGCTCGATCCGGCAATCGCCCGACGACGCTGTCGGGCGCTTCGGGGGACCGGCCATGGCGGCGGAGGCGGGCAGGGCGGCGACGAGGCTGGCGCGGCGCCACCGGCAGGTGGCCTGCGACCGGCGCCAGGACGGGCTCGGCCGCGGGCGCAAGCTCGGACCCGGCATCGTTCAGGCGCTGGATTCGCTGCCGCACGGCCTGTGCCTGTTCGATTCCGCCGACCGGCTGCTGTTCGTGAGCGACGGGTTCCGGCGCCTGTTCGGCCCGCCCGCGAGCCGGGTCCGGCCCGGCATGCACGCCCGGGCGGTGGGCGCGGCGAGCGCGGCGGGGGCCCTCCCGGCCGACCGGGATCCCTGCGGCCTCTGGGCGGCGCGCCGGCGGCTCCTCGCCCGGGGCGCGACCGACGCCGTGGTGCAGACGCTCGCGGACGGGCGCCAGATCGCGATCACGCTGCACCCGCAGGCCGGCGGCGCCTGGACCGCCCTGTGGGAGGACGTGACCGAGCGCTGCCGGGCGGAGTCGCTCCTGCGCTACATGGCCCACCACGACCCGCTGACCGGCCTGCCGAACCGCCGCCTGTTCGCGGCCCGGCTCGAGCGGACCCTGGCGGACCTCGACGGCGCGCCCTGCGCGCTGCTGTGCCTCGACCTCGACGGCTTCAAGCCGGTGAACGACCGCCACGGGCACGCGGTGGGCGACGCGCTCCTGCGGCAGCTGGCCGAGCGCCTGCGGGCGGCGCTCGGCGCGGGCGATTGCGCCGCGCGGCTCGGCGGCGACGAGTTCACCATCCTGCTCGGCGACGCGGCGCCGGCCCCGGCCCTGGGCTTCGCCCTGCGCCTCCAGGCGCGCCTCGCCGAGCCCTACGACCTCGGGACCGGGTCGCCGGTCCGCATCGGCGCGGCGATCGGCGTGGCCTGCGCGCCCCTGCACGCGACCCGGGCGCAGGCCCTCGCGGAGCGGGCGGACGCGGCGATGTACGCGGCCAAGCGCCTCGGCCACCCCTACCTGTGGGACGACGCGCTGGATCCGGGGCCGGCGGAACCGGGCAGGGCGCCGCCGGCCTGCGGCGGCCGGGACGGCGCTCAGCGCGCCTTCTCGTGCTCCGCGAGGCCCACGGCCCTGTAATCGTAGGTCGGGAAGAACTCGGTGCGGTAGGCCCCCCAGGCCGTGTCCTCGAGGACGCGGTTGACCTCGCGCAGGCGGGACGCGGGCAGCCGCAGGACGATGATCTGCCCGATCCCCATGACGACGTTCCAGGAGACGACCTCGATCCCCGGCGGCGGGAAGGCCTTGTAGAAGCCCTGCTTGGCGAGCTGCGCGTTCAGCTCCGCCAGCGGGCGGGACTGGTCGTGGCGCAGGAAGACCGTCAGCAGCACGGCGTTGTCGGCCGTCGCCGCGGCGGAGCCGGGGGGCGGGGGCGGCGCGGTCTGCGCCACCGCCTGTCCGGCGGGACCGAGCAGCAGCAGCGCCGCCGCGAGCGGGGCTGTCAAACCTGTTGAACGTCGCATGCGATCTCCTGGCCTTCCCGTGCGCCGGCCGTCGTCAACGCGCCCGGGCGCCGGACTTTCCCGCCCCGCCCCGTCAGCCGCCCCGTCAGTCGCCCTCGACATCGTAGGAGAGCCGCAGACGCAGGCGGACCGCGCCCTGCTCGTCGCGCACGGCGATCACGTAATCCTGCCGCTCCATCGGATCGGTCAGGCCCTGCGCGAGCCGGGTCAGGATGCGCACCGCCTGCACCCGCGCCGCGGCGAGATCCGGAAGATCGAAGCCGTCGCGGTCGCGAACCAAGTTGGCGCCGTCGTGGAGGTCGATGAAATAGCGGGGCACGGATACGAGCTCAGCGAGCGCCGGAGCTCGCAAGGATCAATCTCCGCTGTTTCTACGTAGTTTCCCGGGGGCCGCAATCCGAGGTCGCCCGTGTCGCACCCCCAGACGCGGCCGGTTGTGAGGCCGGGCAGGCGGGCGGCGTCAGCTCCCCAGCAGGCTCTCGGCGAAATCGTCCGGAACGGTCCCGAACTGGCCGAGGATGGTGACGCCCTCGAGCTCCCCGGTCTCGTCGTCGGCCACAACCTTGAGGGCCGCGGCGCCCGGCATGCGGGCGGCCAGCGCCTCCGCCTTCTTGAGGGCACCGAACTCGCTCTGTGCGGGCTCCTGGCGAGCGGGCCGCAGGCGGTTCCGGTGCAGCTCGAACGGCTGCACGAGGTAGGTGGTCTTCAGGGTCATTCCGGCGTCCTCGGCGCGGCGCGCGGTCGCGAACAGACCGCGGCGCGGTCCGCTACAGGCTGCGGGTGGTCACCCCGAGGGCGAGCAGGGCGTAGGCGCCGATGAAGAACCACTGCCGGTGCGCCACGACGGTTTTTCCGACCATCGGGATGCGCGTGTAAAGGCTGGCGACGGCGAGGCCGATCAGCACGGCCGACACCAGGAACGTGAGCAGGCGCGGGGCGGAGAGCGTGGGCATGCCCCATGCTCCGCCCGGTACGCTTACCGAACCGTTACCGGTCGAGTCCGGGCACGAGCGGGCGATACGCCGTCAACGGCCCCTGCGTCCCGGGAAGCAGCCCGACCTCGGCGAGCCAGAGGACCATGATCGCCCCGGCCAGCAGCGTCGCGAGCGAGGCGAGACGCCCGGTCCACCGCCGCAGGACGAACATGGCGACCACGACGGCCAGCAGGGCGACGAGGAGGGCGAGCATCAGCATGGTGGCGCCATGCCACGGCCGGGCCGCCGCGTCACCGCGGTTCACGGCGGAACACACCACCGGCCCGGCCGCACCGGGCTCGAGGCCGCCAGATGCACGTTCTGGTCGTTCCGCAGAGCGGAAACTCTACCGCAGTCGATAGGCCGCCTCGAGAGGCGCTCGGAAATACTCCGCCGCAAATCGCCAGGAATAGCTGTCCGCTCTCCGCGACGGGCACCCCAATCATGCACGGGATGCCGCCCACCAACGCTTTTGTAACTTGCATTCAGCGCTCAAAAGTAGCAGATCGCGGGCGAGGGGCACACCAGGAATCTTGCAGTGACAGAAGAAACCACAGGGCCCAACTCCAACTTCATCGAGCTGGCGGGCGATATCGTCGCCGCCTACGTGTCGAACAATCCGGTGCCGGCCGCGGAGCTGCCGGCGCTGATCGCGCGGGTGCACGGCGCGATCAGCGGGCTCGTCACCGGGACCCTGACGGCGGAGATCGGCGCGGCTCCGCAGGCCGAGGTCGAGAAGCCGAGCGCGGCCCAGATCCGCAAGTCGGTTCGGCACGACGGGATCGTCAGCTTCATCGACGGCAAGACCTACAAGACGCTGAAGCGTCACCTGACCAGCCACGGCCTGGACCCGCGCAGCTACCGCGATCGCTACGGCCTGCCGGCCGACTATCCGATGGTCGCCCCGAGCTACGCCGAGCAGCGTTCCGCCCTCGCCAAGGCGATCGGCCTGGGCCAGCCCGGCGCCATGGCCGAGCGCGAGCGCAGGGGCCGCAAGGCCGCCTGAGGACGAAGACCTCCGAGGGTGCCCCGCTCGGGGCACCCTCGCAACGACGCGTCGCAGGGCCCGGCGCGTCGCGCGGCCGCCGGCCTCCCCCCGGATCGGGGGAGCGGACCGCCGCGCGGCCCGAAACCGCGCCGAGACCGTTGCATCGTCGCCACACGCGCCCAGGACATCGCGCGACACGGACAAGCTGCCACACTCTGCACAAAGCTGATGCGCACGCCGGGGCCCGAGGATGCTACCGAAGGGTTCGGCGAGATGAAGCGAGAGCAGACGATGACGAGTTCGGTCGTACCGTTCCCGGCGCATATCGCGCCGGCGGTCGTGGACGAGGACACCGCGTCGATCATCGCCGTGTTGCAGGATCAGTTGGCACTGGCCCGCGAGGGCCGGCTGCGCTCGGTGGCGGTCGTCTCCGTCTCGGCGGACGGCGAGGCGATCGGCACGCAATGGTCCTGCAAGGGCTCCGATATCAGCAACCTGATCGGCAAGCTGACCGTCCTGACCCACGACCTGATGGCCGCCCGCAAGTGACCGACCGGCGCTGACGGGCACGCCCGCGGGATCCTCCGCGCACGCAGCGGGGTGGCACGGTCCGCGCGGTGCGGCGCTCCGGACTCGGGTCCAGCCTCGGACCGAAGGAATGCCCCGGATGACTCGCGCCCTCCTGTTCGCCGCCCTCCTGGCCACGGCCGTCCTGCCGGGCACGGCCCGGGCCGCCGAGGAGGCGGACGACACCAAGCGCGCTGAGACGATCCAGGGGCTCGTGCGGATCGTCGGCGCGCAGGCCGGCATCGTCCTGTATTGCCGCAAGCTCTACACCATCGACGACACGGTTTCCGAAGGCCTGTCCCGCACGGTGCGCCGAGCCCTGGACGCGGCCCTCGGCCGCCCGCGCGCCCGGAACGCCATCGCCGAGGAAGGCCGGCGGGTCGCGGGCGAGATCGCCGCGGTCGGCGCGGAGCAGTGGTGCGCCGACCAGCGCGACATCCTGAACACGGATGGCGTCCGGGTGTTCATCGACTGATCGCGTCGGCTTCCGTTCCTGCGGGCCGGTCCGGGCGGTCAGCCGGCCGATGCCCCTCGGGAACGACAACCCCAGCGGCGGCGCGCGCCGCGAGGCCCGCGCCCCGTCAGATGAAGGCGGCATTCCGGCCGTTGTTCCGCAGTGCAGAACAGATTAGCGCCTTGTTCACCGCGTCCTCGTCTGTCATGCTCCGATGACGGAAGAGCCTGAACAGATCAAGCCGGTCGCACTCGTCCGTTTACAAGAGCCCTCAAGGGCCGCGAGACCGGCGCAGAGGGAAACGCCATGTCTCGTCCAATACTTCTGGCCCTCGCTCTCGTCGTCTGCGGGGCCGCCGTCACGCTGTTCGCCTTCCTGCGCGCACCCCAGTCGCGGGAGTTCGCCGGGTGGGACGTCGCCTTCATGGGCGGCATCGGGGCCGTCGCGCTGGGCTTCCTCACCACCCTCGTCGAGGTCGTGACCGGGTAGGTCGCGTCCGCGGAAGGCCCCGGGCCGCCGAGCGGTCGGACCGAGGCCGTCCCGTCCCTGCGGATCCGTCGCCCCCGTCGACCGGCGGGTGGCGGGGCTCTGCGCATCCGGTGCCCGACCGAAACCGCATATAGAGCTCAGAATTCACAGGGACGCGGGCATCCCGACAATTCGAGGCATTTCGCAAACCGCCCTTGAACCCGGGTGACCGATCCTGTCGGGCAGAGGTTCTCGAGGCGGTGATGTTCGAACGACGCAGCGCTCCACGCACGCTTCTCAACGAGACCGGCAGCATCTCGGTCGACGAGCATCGAAGCTTGCCCTGCATCGTCTACGACCGGTCCGCCGGCGGCGTGCGGGTCGCGCTCCCGGATGCCGAGATCGTCCCGGACAGCTTCATCCTCAGCATCGACGCGAGCAGCGAGATCCTCGTCTGCCGCGCCATCTGGCGCAAGGCGGAGGAGATCGGGGCCACCACCGACATCCCCGAGACGGCGCGGTCGGGCCGGGCGAATCTCTGGCGCGAGCTCGAACCGACCTGACAGCCGCCTCGGCGGTTCACGCGGCGGGCGGCGCGGCTCCTGTCATCGACGGACTCGGCCGGCAGCGGCGTCGCCGTCCGACGCGCGTCACTCCCAGTCGATGTTGAGCGAGCGCTCGAAGGCGGCCGCCGACAGCTCCTTGCCCTTCGGATCGGCGACCGTGATCTCGCGGAAGCCGCGCCGGGCCAGCTCCCAGGTCTTCTCCATCGCCTGCTCGTCCGTCCCGCAGGCGAACGTCATGACGCGACCGGACGGATCAATCCCCTTGACGGTGAACACACCACTCTCCCTGCTCGCGCCTCCCATATAGAGTCGCGATCCGAAACGCGCCTCCCGCCATCGTGACGAAGCCGCGGGACCCGCACCCGCGCCGTCGCGTTGGCTGCAGGCAGGGAGAGACCGCATGACCCGCGCAGGCGAGACCGCAACCCCGACGCGCCCCGCTACGGACCCGATCGAGGCGGGCGAGGTCCCGACGGAGCGCGGTGACAGGGCGGCCACGGTCCCGACCGACGATCCCGAGGTCGGCCTCGCGCAGAAGGGCAGCGGGGAAGAGGCGGTCGTTCGGCGCGAGACGGAGATCTGACCGGTCGCGCCGGTGCGCGGGCGGTCCCTGGACGCCGGCGCTTGTGCGGCGCACAAACGGGGGCCGCACCCGGATGGCGGCCGACAGGAGACCGTTCATGGCACAGATGTCGAGCTACGAGGTCCCGACCCAGATCCGCGACCTCGCCGAGACCAGCGTCGAGCAGGCCCGCAAGGCCTTCGGAAGCTTCATCGGAGCGGCGCGGCGCGCCTCCGAGACGGCGCACGATACGGCCGATCTCGCCCGGACCAACGCGCAGGCCCTGTACGCCCGCAGCCTCGACCACGCGGAGCAGAACATCCGCGCCGCCCTGGATCACGCGCAGAAGCTCGCCGCGGCCGGGTCGCTCCCGGAGGCGGCCGCGATCCAGGCCGAGTACGCCCGCGAGCGCTTCGCGGCCCTGCAGGCGCAGGCCCAGGAGGTGGGCAGCCTGGCCCAGAGCGCGTTCCAGCAGGGGGCCGAGCGCGCCCGCGCCGCTCTGCAGCAGGGCGCCGATGCGGCCCGCACGACCCTCGAGCAGGGGCAGGATGCGGCCCGGGACGCGGCGGCCGCGGCACACGAGGCCTCCGGGGCGGCGTCCCACTGAGCGGAACCGCCGAGCGCCCCCTGGGCGAGTGGCCGGCGGCCCTTCGCGGCGCTGCTGGCCGTGTTCGGACGCGGAGTTGGCAATGATGTACGGGGAGGTTGGCCGCCTGACGGATGAGAGTCTGCGGCTGGGCCTGAGACAGGCCGAGAACGCCGTCCTGCTGGTTCTGGCGGCGCAGTACGCGTGGGCGGATCTGTGGTTCGAGGGGTACCGCGCGGCGGGGACCGCCCTCAGCACCGAGCTCGATCAGCGGGCGCGGACGCGGCGCTTGATCCGTCGCGGCGTGGCACCTTCGGTGGCGTCGCAGGAGTTGCACATCGTCTGAGCTATGGCCGGGGACGGAGCCGCCCGAGGGGCTCCGTCCCCGGCAGCGGGCTCAGCGGCTCGCCTCAACGGACGCCTGGACCATCGGCCGGCGGAGGGACGAGACCGTCCGGCCGACGGTCGCCGGCGCGGCGACGGGCTGGGGCGTGGTGGTCAGATCGTGGATCGCGCGGATCTGCTGGGCGGGCCGGGCCTGATCGCGATAGAGCGGCGGCGTCAGGTGCAGGCGGTCGTCGGCGGCGGCGAGACCCGTGAAGGCCGCCGAGGTGAGCGCGGCCGACGCGAGGATGAGGATCGTGCGCATGGTGCGTCTCCGGTTCGATCGCGGCGTCGACCGCGGGATGCGATCGACCAGCGCATGAGACCACGGATTTGTGCAGCGCGGCATGCAAATTGCGCATTGCACCATATCGCCATGACGGCACGGTATTGCAGTGTTTCCCGGGAATTCCCAGCCGCGAATTCAGGCCCCGATCCCGCGCGCCATGCATTCGATGCAAATGAACTAAACTTCCATGGGCGCGTTCTCAAATCAAACTTGAGGAGCGCGTCATTTGTTTTTCGCGCGCGCCACCGGATCGACCGAAACCGTCGGGCGAGCGCGAGCATTGTTGGCGTTGCGGCCCGTGACACGAATCGGAGACCTCGACGCCAGATCCGCGTCACACAGGCACGCTAGAAAACCGCACAACCCGCGCAGGCACCCTGCGAAGCACCACGAGAGCGCCGATGACGCCCTCCGACCTCGACAGACGAGCCGAACTGACCATCTGGCCCAAGGGCGCGCCCGGCCACGCCGCGGAGGGGCGGCCCTTCGCGACCCTGCGGGAAGCCCTCGCCGTCGCGATCGCGGCGATCGAGTCCGGCGAGGCCCAGCCCTGGATCGTCACCGAGGCCGGCGACATCCTCTCGCCGCGCTGGATCCAGGCGAATTCCCGGTCGCGGGCGCCGCACTAGCCGGCGCCACGCCGGGCGCGGAGCCTGATCAGCAGCCGATGCAGATGTCGCGGACCACGTGCTGATGCCGCTGGCCGGTGCGCTGGTTCGGGAGCTGTCCGTCGAGCGACGAGAAGCCGCTGCCCAGGACCCGGAAGCGGCGCTCGACCGCTGGCACGGAAGCGGCCTTGACCGGAGCGGGGGCCGGGGCCGCCGTAGGGGCAGCCGCCGGTGCGGGCGCTCCGTTGGCCATGCCGGGATCGGGCAGGGTCAGGGCCATGCCCGGCGACGGCGGCACCTGCGCGAACTCGCCCGCCCGGCCCGGCAGGGGCGCGGCGACCAGAAGCGCGAGGACCGGGGCCGCGACGACGCGCCGGTTCAGCGGATGCATCACACTCTCCTGCCTCGGGAGCCGGCACGCCACGGACCCCGTGCCTCTGGGCCATCGCCGGATCGGCCCCCGTCCCGATGACGGGAACGGCGCCGATCCCGGTTGTGCGCGGCGGAGCGGGGCGCCGCCACTCATCCATTCGGCGGAGCGTGCGCCGGGCGGCTCAGTAGGCCCGACCGTAGAAGGGCTGCGAGACCGGGCGATAGCGGTCGCTCACCGGCCACGTGTAGGGCTGCTCCTTGCCGGTGCGAAGGTCCGAGCGGAACTTCGGCTCGTTGAAGCCGATCCCGTGCAGGCCCGCCGCGCCCTTGGCACCCTGGGCCTTGGGCCCGGCATCGCGCGCCAGGGCAGCGCCCGAGACGCCGATAACGAGAGCGGCCGCGAGCGAGACGCGGCCCAGCATGACGTTCATCTCTGTCTCCTGTCCCGGCCGAGGTGCCGGCACAGAAGGAACGGCAGCGGTTCGGCCCGGTTCCGGGCCCGGAGGCCGGTCAGAACCCCTGGCCGAGGCAGGCTTCGGCGAAGGGCCCGCCGCAGAGGTCGCCGGTCCGGACCGGCGCGGCCGCCGCGCCGCCGATGCCGGCACCACTGCCCGCCCCGCCGCCGCTCGGCAGGGTGCGGGCCGCCTGGGCGGGGTCGTCCGCGGGCAGCCCGGCAGCCCCGGCGATCGCGGCGCCGCCCATACCGGCGCCGCCCGCCCCGGATGCCGTCACGGCGGTGGTCCCGCCGACGGCCGTGACGGTCCCGAGCCCGAACAGCCCGAACAGCCCGCCGCTGGACAGGGTGACACCGGTCGCGCCGATGCCCGACGCGGTGCCCGCGCCGCTGCCGAGACCTGTCGACGCGGCGGCGGCGGACGAGCCCGGCGCGAGCGAGGATCCGGCAATCCCGGCGGCGTTCAGGCCTGTGCCGAGCCCGGTGCCCAGACCGGTGCCCAGACCGGCGCCGGCGCCCAGGCCGGAGGTGAGGCCCGCCCCGCTCCCGAGCCCGCCCGTGCCGGGGATCGACGTCAGGACGCTCCCGGTGGCCGAGCCCGAACCCGTGCGGGACGCGCCGCTGAGGCCGCTGCGGAATCCGGTGGCGCCGATCGTCCCGCCGGTCCCGGGGGTCGTACCGGTGACACCGGCACCGCCGGTCGCGGTGGATCCCAGGCCGCCGAGCTGGCCCGCGCCGCCCGATCCGGCGGTCGTCGTACCGAGCGTCGTCCCGGCCGACAGGCCGGCCGACGAACCGATGCGGCCGCCACCTCCGCCCCCGCCGCCGCCGAAGCTGAGCTGACCGGCATTCACGAGGCCGCCGGTCTGCGCCGAGACGGTCGGGAAGGGGCCGGTGGTGGAACTGCCGCCCAGGCTGAGCTGGCCGGGATTGGCGATGGGGGTGATCGGCTCCAGCGCGGCCCCACTCGGCACCGTCGCGGTGGCCGAGAGGCTCTGCGCCCCGGCCGGGACGGCGATCGGCAGCAGCAGGGCGGCGGCGAGGATGGACCGCATGGCACGCTCCTCAGGCGGAGGGACGGTGGCAGAAGCCGGGACGGAATATGGCTCGGAAACCGGAGGGCGTCCGGCCGGTTCCGGCGGCGCGGGGACGCGGCGCGGGCCTGGCCGGCGGGAGAAAGGAGGCTGCCGGCCTTCATGCTGCCGGAAAGGCGGTGTGCTCTCGGCCCCGGATCCGCCCGACCTGCGCCCGAACCTGCGACCGTGCCGTTGCCCGAAATCCTCGCCCAAGGCCTGCGCAGTGCCGGCTGGCTCGCCGGCCTGCCGGCCCTCGCGCTGATCTGGGCGAGCGCGACCCTCTACGCCGCCCCGCGGATCGCCGACGGGCTCGAGGCGGAGGGCGCGGCGATCGCCGCCGGCACGGCCACCGCCACCGGCGAGCCGTGGCTGCGCCTGGAGGCCAGCGGGCGCGACCTCGTGGCCGCCGGCGAGGCCCCGGACGTCGCCGAACGCGCCACCGTGCTGTCCCGCCTCGCGACCCTCGACGGCCCGCGCCGCATCGTCTCCGAACTCGGCATCGTGGAGACCGCCGCGCCGTTCCAGTGGGCGGCGATCCGCACGGGTCAGAACCGGATCGCCCTGGAGGGGAGCCGCCCGGTGGAGATCGGCCGGCGGGCGCTGGAGGCGCGGATCACCGGCGCCCTCAATCCCGGCACCGGTCTCGACGACACCGCCAGGGCCGCCCGGGGCGCGCCGCCGGATTTCGCCAGCGCGGCCGCGTTCCTGGCGGCCCGGCTCTCCGGCCTCGCCAAGGGCGGGCGGGCGGCGCTCAGCGACACGGTGCTCAGCCTGTCGGGCGAGGCCCTCGACGTGCCGGCCTACGAGGCCCTGCGGGCGGCCCTGTCGGACCCGCCAGAGGGGTTCAGCGTCGGGCGGGTCGAGATCCTGCCGCCCCGGGTGGCCGCGTACCGGTTCGCCGTGGAGAAATCGGCCCGGGGCATCGTCCTCGACGGCTTCGCCCCCTCGGCGGCCGACCGCGAGGCCGCCCTGCGCGCCGCCACCGAGGCCGCCGCGGGCGGCACCGTGGAGGACCGGCTCCTGGCCGCCCGGGGGCTCGACCCGGCGATCGACCCGAAGGGCCTCATCGCCTTCGCGTTCAGGCTCGCCGAGCTGATCCAGTCCGGGCAGGTCGTGTTCCAGGACGGGGCGGTGTCGGTGACCGGCGACGCCATCGACGGGCAGGCGCTCCCCGACGCCGAGGCGCTGATGCGCGACGGCCGGCCCGCCGGCGTGGCGGCCGGGCGGGTGGCGCTCACGGCGCGGCCGCTCTCGCCCTACCGGGTGGCGATCCGCCGGACCGCCGACGCCGTGACCCTCACCGGCCACCTGCCGGACGCCGCGACCCGGGAGCGTGTGCTCGCCGCCCTGCGCCCGCGCCTGTTCCGGGAGCCGGTGATCGACCGCACCCGCCTCGCCGACGGCGCCCCGCCGGATCTCGGGGACGCGCTGGCCGCCGCCGCCCCGCTGGTGACGAATCTCGCGGACGGGACCGTCTCGGTCTCGGACCGCGCCCTGACGCTCACGGGCGAGAGCCTCTACCGGGAGGGCGCCGCGCGCACCCCGGACCGGCTCGCCGAGGCGCTGCCCCCCGGCTGGACCGGGCGGGCCAGCGTCAAGGCCCGGGACGCGGCGGAGCGGCGCGATCCCGCCACCTGCCGCACCGACTTCGCCGCCCTGGCGGGGGCGGACCTGCACTTCCCCGCGGGCGGCGCCGTGCTGACGCCCGCCTTCTACCCGACCCTCGACGCGCTGGCCGCCCTGGCGAAGACCTGCCCGTCGCTGCGCGTCGCGGTCTCCGGCCCCGCCGACCCGGTGAGGCCGCCCGCGACCCCGGCCGCCGGGCCGTCGCCGGGGGAGGGCGCGGCCGCCGAGCCGACCCGGGTCGCCGACGCCGCCAAGCCGGAGGTTGCTGCCAAGCCGGAGGTTGCTGCCAAGCCGGCCCCGGCCGCTCAGGACACCGCGACGCATACGGCCAAGGACGCGGCCAAGGACGCGGCCAAAGATCGGGGCAAGGACGCGGCCAAGGACCGGGGCAAGGACCGGGGCAAGGACCGGGGCAAGGCCGAGACCGGCAAGGCGAGCGCGGCCAGGAAGGAGCCGGCCGCGCCCGGCAAGGCGGCGGCGAAGAAGCCCGCCGAGGCCCCCGACGAGCCGCCGGCCGACCTGCCGCGCCTGCGCGCCCAGGCGGTGGTGGAGTATCTCCTCCAGGCCGGAGCCCGGCCGGATCAGGTCGCGGCCGGTCCGGACGGGCCGGCCGGCCCCGTCGTCTTCGCGCTGCTGCCGTGAGGGACATCCGCTCCGCCGCGCGCCCGCCAGCCGGGCCGCGCCCATCCGCGCGCCACCATCGCGCCCGCAGGGAGGCCGGACGGCCGTGACGCTGCTGCTCGCCGGATTCTGGCCCGGACTCGCCGGGGCGGCCGCGCTCGGCCTCGTGGTCGGCGCGCTGGTCGGCTGGCCGGACCGGCTCGCCGTCTCGCTGGGCCTCTGCGTGGTCGCGGGGCTCGTGGCCGCGGCGGCGATCGCCGGGTTCGTGCCGGGCCTGCCCGGCCTGTGGCTCGATGGCGCGGCCCTGATGCTGCCGGTCTACTGCGCGGCCTGCCTGCTCGGGGCGCTGGGACGTCGCCTCGCCGGCCGGACCTGACGGCGCGGGAACCGGTCCGCCCCCCGGCCGCGTTTTTCCGGCAGAAGGGCCCCGAGGGCCCGCCCCGAACCCGGAGAGGCCGCGATGCCCAGGACCGTCGACAGTCCCCAGCCCGCGCGACGCCGCGCCGTCCGCCTGCCGCGCCCCCGCGCCGGCGCCGCCGCCACCGGCCTGTTCCTGGCCGGACTGATCCTCTCGGCCGCGACGGTGCCGCTGGTCGAGCCCGCCGACGCCACCACCGGCGGCGGCACCGCGCAGGCCGCGCTCGCGACGCCGGCCCGCTGAGCGAGGCAACCCGCGCCCGCCCCGGATTGTTGTTCGCCCGGGCCCGTCCGGCCCGGGTCTGCGGGGGAGACGCGCATGGGACTGCTCGAATCGGCGATCGGCGGCGTGCTCGGTCAGGTGTTCGGCGGGCAGAAGCAGGGCTCCGGGGGCATGTCGCCCCTGGTCAAGGCGCTGCTGATGCTCCTGCTGGCCAAGGGCGCCAGCGGCGGCTTCGGCGACATCTTCGGCCGCGGGCGCCAGGGCGAGCCCGGCCCCGAGGCCGACCGCTCCGGCGGCGCCGGACCCTACGGGCGCGATCCCGGCCAGCACCCCGCCGATGCCGGCGGGCGCCGCCCCGACGACGGCGGCGATATCGGCGGCTGGGACCAGTACGGCGGCCGCCGCGACGGCGGCCCGGTGGACTCGTCCCTGCCGCCCGGCGACTTCTCGGACCTCTCCGGCATGCTCGACGGCCCCGGCGACGCCCCGCCGCCGAGCCGCGCCGCCCCGGACGGGCAGGGGGATCTCGGCGGCCTCGACGGGCTGGTCGACCGGTTCCGCCAGGGCGGCCTCGGCGACGTGATCGAGTCTTGGATCGGCCACGGCGCCAACCGCCCGGTGGCCCCCGACCAGCTCGCCCGGGCGCTCGGCCCCGACACGGTGGACACCCTCCAGCAGCAGACCGGGATGGACCGCGAGACGCTTCTTTCTCAGTTGGCCCAGGCGCTGCCGGAGGTGGTGCACACGCTCACGCCGCAGGGACGGGTGCCGGGAGCGGATGAGCGGCGGGGGTGGTAGCCGGACGCCGGATCGGGTGCCGCGCGGCGCGCCGGACAGGGGATTCGATCACGACCCCATCCTGAAGGGCCGGGGCGCCGCGCCGGTCACGATGCCCTCCGTCGAGGCGGCCGCGCAGTCTGCCAGGATGCGCGCGGGATCCCGCTCACAGCGCGATCACCCGATCGAAGCCCCCATTCCGGACGTCAGCGCGCTGACGGAACCTGCGGAAGACTTTCCGAAGACTTCGCGAAGATTTGCGGAGCGTGTCGGAGTTGGACGGCGACGCGCCTAAGCGACCCGCCGCATCACCAGCGACGCGTTCGTCCCGCCAAATCCGAACGAGTTCGACAGCACGACATCCACCTGCTTCCGCTTCGCCTCGAACGGCACGAGGTCGATCTTGGTCTGGACGGAGGGGTTGTCGAGGTTGAGCGTCGGCGGGATGACGTTGTCGCGCAGGACGAGGATCGAGAAGATCGCCTCGACCGAGCCGGCGGCGCCCAGCAGGTGGCCGACCGAGCTCTTGGTCGACGACATGGTGGCGTTGGCGGCGGCGTCGCCCAGGAGGCGCTCCACGGCCTTCAGCTCCAGCTCGTCGCCCATGGGCGTCGAGGTGCCGTGGGCGTTGATGTAGCCGATCTCGGACGGGGAGATGCCGGCGCGCTTCACCGCGGCGGTCATGCAGCGGAAGGCGCCGTCGCCGTCCGGGGAGGGGGAGGTGATGTGGTAGGCGTCGCCCGAGAGGCCGTAGCCCACCACCTCGGCGTAGATCTTCGCGCCGCGGGCCTTGGCGTGCTCGTACTCCTCCAGCACCACGATGCCGGCGCCCTCGCCCATGAGGAAGCCGTCGCGGTCGCGGTCGTAGGGGCGCGACGCCTTCTCGGGCGTGTCGTTGAAGCCCGTGGTCAGCGCCCGGCAGGCGGAGAAGCCCGCGATCGACAGGCGGTTCACCGGCGACTCGGCGCCGCCCGCCACCATCACGTCGGCGTCCCCCAGCGCGATCAGGCGGCTCGCGTCGCCGATGGCGTGGGCGCCCGTGGAGCAAGCCGTCACCACGGCGTTGTTCGGCCCCTTGAGGCCGTACGCGATCGAGACCTGGCCCGAGGCGAGGTTGATGATCCGGCCCGGGATGAAGAACGGCGAGATCCGGCGCGGGCCCTTCTCGTGCAGGGTCACGGAGGCGTCGTAGATGCCGCCGATGCCGCCGATGCCGGAGCCGATCAGCACGCCGGTGGCGCACTGGTCCTCGTGGCTCTTGGGCGCCCAGCCGGCATCCTTCAGCGCCTCGTCGGCCGCCGCCATCGCGTAGACGATGAACGGGTCGACCTTGCGCTGCTCCTTCACCTCCATCACGAGGTCGGGGTTGAAGGTGCCGTCGGTGCCGTCGCCGAAGGGGACCTGCGCGGCGATCCGGCAGGGCAGGTCGGCGGATTCGAAGCCGCGGATCGGGCCGGCGCCGCTGTCGCCCGCGATCAGCCGGCTCCAGGTGTGCTCCACCCCGCTCCCCAGCGGCGTGACCATCCCCAGACCCGTGACCACCACCCGCCGCATGTGCCCTGTCCCGTCTTGAGGCGCCGCCCCGCCGGCACCGCCGCGGTCGCGCATCGTCCTAACTCGCTCGGAGGCGGAATCGGTCCCTGCGGGACGCCTCGCGACTCCGAGCCTTGAAACGCGTAACGGCGCGGGGGCTATCTCGCCTCACCCGCGCCGCGTCAAACCCGCTCCCCGGCGCCTTCAGGCGGCGGAGTTCTTCTCCAGGAACTTCACGGCGTCGCCGACCGTCTGGATGGTCTCGGCAGCGTCGTCCGGGATCTCGACGTTGAACTCTTCCTCGAAGGCCATGACCAGCTCGACGGTGTCGAGGCTGTCGGCACCGAGGTCGTCGATGAAGTTGGCGCTCTCGACCACCTTCTCGGGCTCCACGCCCAGGTGCTCGACGACGATCTTCTTCACGCGCTCAGCGATATCGCTCATCGGTCTTCCGTCCTCGTCCTTCTGGTCTGTCAGTCTTCTCGGGGTGGTGCCGTGGCCGCGTCGCGCCCTTGCGGGCTTGTTGTGACGGGCCGGTGTCCGATCGCGCGTGCTTCTGAGGTGAACCGGCGCGTGAGCCGGGACGCCCCCGCCGGAGGGCCTTGGACTGAAAACCCGCAGAACCGTCAACCCCCTGTACGGCTGCGGGGCGTGGTAGCACAGGGTTCCCGCCCTGGCGAGGGCCCGTTCAGAAAGCCTTCATGGGTGTGGCACTTGCGTGTCGGCGGGGGTGATTCGCGCGCCGTTCGCGCCGGTCGGGAGCGGGTATACGCGCCCTAGTACATGGCCATCCCGCCATTCACGTGCAGCGTGTGGCCGGTGACGTAGCCCGCCTCCGCGGAGGCGAGGTAGAGGCAGGCCGCCGCGACCTCCGCGCCCTCGCCGAGACGGCCGGCCGGCACGCGGGCGAGAATACCCTCGCGCTGCTTCTCGTTGAGGGCGTCGGTCATGGGCGAGCTGATGAAGCCCGGGGCGATGCAGTTGACGGTGATTCCCCGAGAGGCGACCTCGGCGGCGAGCGCCTTGGTCATGCCCACGAGGCCGGCCTTGGCGGCGGCGTAGTTGCCCTGGCCGGGATTGCCGGTGCTGCCGACCACCGAGCCGATGTTGACGATCCGCCCGGAGCGGCGGCGCATCATGCCCTTCACGGCGGCCCGCGACAGGCGGAAGGCGGCGGTGAGGTTGACGGCGATCACCTGCTCCCACTCCTCGTCCTTCATCCGCATGAAGAGGTTGTCGCGGGTGATGCCGGCATTGTTCACGAGGATGTCCAGCGGACCGATCGCGGCCTCGGCGGCCGGGACGAGACCCTCGACCGAGTCCTTGTCGGAGAGGTCGGCCGCGACGGGGCTCGCGCGCTCGCCGAGCTCGGCGGCGAGCGCCTCCAGGGCCGCGGGCCGCGTGCCCGAGAGCGCCACGGTGGCCCCCTGCGCGTGCAGGGCCCGGGCGATCGCCTGGCCGAGGCCGCCGGTCGCGCCGGTGACGAGGGCCTTGCGGCCGGTGAGGTCGAACATGCGGGACTCCGTCGGATCAGAGCGCGCGGATCAGAGCGCGAAGGCGGCGACGTCGGCGGGGGTGCCGATTGCGGCGGCGCTCGCCTGGGGGGCGATGCGCTTGACGAGGCCGATCAGCACCTTGCCGGCGCCGAGTTCGTAGAACCGGTCGACGCCGGAGGCGGCCATGGCGGCGACGCTCTCGCGCCAGCGCACGGTGCCGGTGACCTGCTCGACCAGGGCCGCGCGGATCGCCTCCGGATCGGTGACCGGGGCGGCCGCGACGTTGGCGTAGAGGGTGACGCGCGGGGCCGCCAGGGTGACGGCGGACAGCGCCCGGGCCATGGCCTCGGCGGCCGGGGCCATCAGGCGGCAGTGGAACGGCGCCGAGACGTTGAGCATCACGGCGCGCTTGATGCCGCGGCCGGTGGCGATGCCGACGGCGCGCTCCACGGCCGGACGGTCGCCGGAGAGCACCACCTGGCCGCCGCCGTTGTCGTTGGCGACGTCGCAGACCGCGCCGTCGCCGGCCTCGTCGGCCGCCGCCTCGGCGACGGAGCGGGCGGCCTCGAGGTCGGTGCCGATCAGCGCCGCCATGGCGCCGGCGCCCGGCGCGACCGCCGCCTGCATGGCCTCGCCGCGCAGGCGCAGAAGCTTGGCGGCGTCCGCGACGGTCAGGCTGCCGGCGGCCGCGAGCGCGGCGTACTCACCGAGCGAGTGGCCGGCCACGCAGGCGACGTCGCGCGCGAGGTCGAGGCCGCGCTCGGCCTCCAGCACGCGCAGCACCGCGAGGCTCGCCGCCATCAGGGCCGGCTGGGCGTTGGTCGTGAGGGTCAGCTCCTCGACCGGCCCCGCGAACATCAGCCGCGACAGGTTCTGGCCCAGGGCGGCGTCGACCTCGTCGAGCACGGCCCGGGCCTGCGGGAAGGCCTCCGCGAGGTCCCGCGCCATGCCGACCGCCTGGCTGCCCTGGCCCGGAAAGATGAGTGCGCGCATGTTGCGTCCTGATCGCCGGCGCCGTGCGGCGCGCGAACGCCGCCCGTGTCGGCCGAAACTCTGGAATGGCGCGCGCACTCGCACCCGCGGCCCTGGGTGTCAACAATGCGCCGCACCATGACGCCGCAGCACGATGCGCGTCGGCGGCGCGCCTCGGAGGGGCGCCGCGGCCCCGGGGGCGACCGGACCGGCCTGCTCGTCGGACGCTCGTCGGACGCTCGTGGGCCGCTCGCCGGACGCGCGCCGGGTTCGCGCCGGGCGCGCGCCCTGCGCAACCCGCTGTGCTTGTTGCACAACGGCATCCGGTGTAGAGTGGGCCCATACCCGACATCACCCGTCGCTCAAGCCCAAGGAGCCGCCCCGCATGGCGCGCGTCACCGTCGAAGACTGCATCGAGAAGGTCGAGAACCGCTTCGAGCTGGTGCTGCTGGCGAGCCACCGGGCCCGCCTCCTGGCCGCCGGCGCCCCGCTGACCATCGACCGCGACCGCGACAAGAACCCGGTCGTGGCCCTGCGCGAGATCGGCGACGAGACGATCACGGCCGACGACCTCAAGGAGCAGCTGATCCACTCGATGCAGAAGTACGTCGAGGTGGACGAGCCCGAGGCCGAGACCGTGCCGCTGCTGTCGAGCTCGCCGGCCGCCGCCGCGGTGGCGCCCCAGTCCTCCAGCGACGACGCGGCGGTCCAGTTCGACCGCATGAGCGAGGAGGACCTGCTGCGCGGCCTCGAGAACCTCGCCCCGCCGGTCGAGACCGACGACGAGGGCGAGTGAGCCTGACGGCGTGGGCCTGGATGCGCGCGACCTGACCGAGACCGGACCCGGCGGAGACGCCGGGTTCTCTCGTTCCGTGGCCGGCCCGCCGGCACCCGGCGCGGCCGCGCCGCCGGAGGCCGGCGCCGTCCCGGCCGTCGCGGAACAACCGCGCGTGATCCCGGCCCCGCGCACCGCCCCGGACGCGCCGGCGCCGTCCCGGCGGATGATGCGCCAGTACGAGCTCGTCGAGCGGGTCAAGCGCTACAACCCGGCCGCCGACGAGGCGCTGCTCAACCGCGCCTACGTGTACGCCATGCAGGCGCACGGCACGCAGAAGCGCGCCTCGGGCGACCCCTTCTTCGCCCATCCCCTCGAGGTCGCGGCGATCCTGACGGATCTCCACCTCGACGACGCCACCATCGTGGCCGCGGTCCTGCACGACACCGTCGAGGACACCGAGGCGACGCTGGAGGAGATCCGCCGGCTGTTCGGCCCGGAGATCGGCGCCCTGGTCGACGGCCTGACCAAGCTCAAGCGCCTCGACCTCGTCTCCAAGCAGGCCGCGCAGGGCGAGAACTTCCGCAAGCTGCTGCTCGCGGTCGCGGCGGATGTCCGCGTGCTGCTGGTCAAGCTCGCCGACCGCCTGCACAACATGCGCACCCTCCAGCACATGCGCGACGACAAGCGTCGCCGCATCGCGCAGGAGACGCTCGACATCTACGCGCCGCTCGCCGGCCGCATGGGCATGCAGGAGCTGCGCGAGGAGCTGGAGGACCTGGCCTTCCGCAACCTGGAGCCGGAGGTCTACGCCACCATCACGCAGCGCCTGACGCGGCTCTCCGCCAAGTCCGAGAGCGTGGTCGAGACCATCGCGCAGGTGCTCACCGAGAAGCTCGGCGCGCAGGGGATCACCGCCGAGGTCAGCGGCCGGCAGAAGCGCCCGTTCTCGATCTGGTCGAAGATGGAGCGCAAGTCCGTCGCCTTCGAGCAGCTCTCCGACATCTTCGGCTTCCGCGTGGTCGTCGACACCGTGCAGGACTGCTACGCGGCTCTGGGCATCGTCCACACCAGCTGGCCGATGGTGCCGGGCCGGTACAAGGACTACATCTCGACCCCGAAGCAGAACGATTACCGCTCGATCCACACCACGGTGATCGGGCCGAAGAGCCAGCGCGTCGAGCTGCAGATCCGCACCCGCGCCATGGACGACATCGCCGAGTACGGCATCGCGGCCCACGCGCAGTACAAGGAAGTCGGCGCCGAGCTGGTCAAGGACCCGGCCCGCGCCGAGGGCAGCGTGCATCCCCGGCTCGCCGCCGAGAGCGGTGCCTACCAGTGGCTGCGCCGGACCATCGAGCTCCTCGCCGAGGGCGACAGCCCCGAGGAATTCCTGGAGCACACCAAGCTGGAGCTGTTCCAGGACCAGGTGTTCTGCTTCACCCCGAAGGGCCGGCTGATCGCCCTGCCGCGGGGCGCGACGCCGATCGACTTCGCCTACGCGGTCCACACCGACGTGGGCAACACCGCGGTGGGCGCCAAGATCAACGGCCGGATGGCGCCGCTCCTGCACGAGCTCGCCAACGGCGACGAGGTCGAGATCAGCCGCTCAGACGGCGCCTCGCCCCCGGCGGCCTGGGAATCCCTCGTGGTGACCGGCAAGGCCCGCGCGGCGATCCGGCGGGCGACCCGCACCGCCGTGCGCCGGCAATATGCCGGCCTCGGCCGCCAGATCCTGGACCGGGCGTTCGAGCGCGCCGCCAAGACCTTCTCGGAGGACAAGCTCCGGGGCGCCCTGCCGCGGCTCGCCCGCGCCACCACCGAGGACGTCTTCGCCGCCGTGGGGCGGGGCGAGATGTTCTCGGGCGACGTCGTCCGCGCCGTGTATCCCGACCACCGCGACGAGCGCCGGCCCTCCGCCGCGCAGGGCGCCGCCAGCGGCGCGGGCCGGCTCGTGCGCTCCTCCGACCAGACCATGCGGCTGACCTTCCCGGGGGCCGAGGGCGGCAAGGAGGGGGAGGACGCGGATCGCAGCGACGCCATCCCGATCCGGGGCCTCGCGGGCGACCTGCCGGTGACCTTCGCGCCGAACGGCGGCGCGGTCCCGGGCGACCGGATCGTCGGCATCCTGACTCCCGGCGTCGGCGTGACCGTCTACCCGATCCAGTCGGCGGCGCTCGCGGCCTTCGACAACGAGCCGGAGCGCTGGCTCGACGTCCGCTGGGACACGGAGGCGCTCGGCGGCGAGCGCTTCCCGGCCCGGCTGGCGCTCAAGTCGATCAACGAGCCCGGGGTGTTCGCCCAGATCGCCCAGGTGATCGCCGACCACGACGGCAACATCGACAACATCTCGATGAAGCGGCGCACCCAGGACTTCACCGACATCACCATCGACCTGTCGGTCTGGGATCTCCAGCATCTCAACGCGATCATCGCCGAGCTGCGCGGCAAGCGCCCGGTCAACAGCGTGGAGCGCGTGAACGGCTGAGGCCGAGAGTCGCGGGGCCCGGTGGATCTGAGGTTTACAGGATCAACTTCCGTAAACCGTCTTCTTCATGATGAATCCCTGGCGCGGCCAATTATTCCCGGCCACGGATTGAGTTTTTCAGGTCCGCACAGTCTCGTGCTCTGCTTGACACGGACCCGTTTGAATCGAATGGTCCGGCGCCCGGGGCGGCGGTCGCGCGGATCTCCGACCGCGCCGGTCCACCCCGGAGTGCAGAGCGTGGCGGCCGCGATCGCGGAGCACCGTCCTCGACCGCTCGTCCCGGCCATTCGCCCCGGGCGATCCCTGACCGATTGTTCAGACGATTTCCTGTCACCCACGATTTTTCGGGATCTGACCTGTTCATGCCAGCGACCCAGCGCAGCGCCATCTTCATCGACGGCGCCAACCTCTACGCCACCACCAAGGCCCTCGGTTTCGACATCGACTACAAGAAGCTGCTCAAGGAATTTCAGTCGCGGGAGAATCTCCTGCGGGCATTCTATTATACGGCCATGATCGAGGATCAGGAATATTCGTCGATCCGGCCGCTGATCGACTGGCTCGACTACAACGGCTACCGCGTCGTGACCAAGCCCGTGAAGGAGTTCACGGACTCGATGGGGCGGCGCAAGTACAAGGGCAACATGGACATCGAGCTGGCGATCGACGCCCTCGAGCTCAGCCCGCACATCGACCACATGATCCTCTTCTCGGGGGACGGCGATTTCCGCTCCCTGGTCGAGGCGATGCAGCGGCGCGGCGTGAAGGTGACGGTGATCTCCACGATCCAGACCCAGCCGGCGATGATCTCGGACGAGCTGCGGCGGCAGGCCGACGAGTTCGTCGACCTCGCGAGCCTCGCGGGCCGCATCGGGCGCGAGCCCGGCGAGCGCCCGGCCCGGGCCTCCGGGGAGGCGCCGACCCGCTACCGCGGGGAGGGCCGGGCCAATCCGGGCCTGGAGAACCGCTACGGCATCCGCCAGCCGGAGTCCGAGGCGGAGTAGCGCCTCAGGCGCCGGCCGCGTCGAGCCAGTCGAGGACCTGCCGGGCGCTCCGGTCCGGCGGGAAGACCGGGTAGAACAGCTGGCTCACGACGCCGTCGTCGATCACCAGGGTGAGGCGGCGCAGCAGCACGTGGCCGCCGGCCTCGAAGACCGGCAGGCGCGCCGCCATCGCGAAGGCCCGGTGCGGATCGGCCAGCAGCGGGAAGGGCAGGCGCAGGCGCTCGGCCGCCTCCCGCTGGTAGGCGCTCGTCTGGGTCGAGAGGCCGAAGACCTGCGCGACGCCCCGGGCCTTCAGGTCGCCGTGGTGATCGCGGAAATCGCAGGCCTGCGGCGTGCAGCCCCGGGCGCCCGGGATCGCGTCCCAGTCGGGCGTCAGGCCCGGCTGACCCGGCTCGCCGGTGCGCGGGTAGGCGTAGGCCACGGTGCGGCCCGGCAGCCGCGCCAGCGAGACCGTGCGGCCGTCCGTGGCGGTGAGCGCCACGTCGGGCAGGCGCATCCCGCGCAGATGGTCGGCCGCGCCGTCGTCGACGGGGACGGGCAGGTCGTCGGGCAGGGCGTCGTGGGTGGACGGCATGGATGTCTCCTCCCGGCTCGGCGCACGGCCGCGGCACCCGTCATCGCGAGCGGCGCGATCCAGAGGCGCACCGCTCGCCGACGTCGCGACACCCTGGGTCGCTCCGCTCCGCTCGCGATGACGCCCGGCCTCAGCCCCGGTCCCGCATCAGCCGCGCCCGGTCGCGCTGCCAGTCGCGCTCCTTGACCGCCTCGCGCTTGTCGTGGGCCTGCTTGCCCTTGCCCAGACCCAGCTCGACCTTCGCCCGTCCCTTGTCGTTGAAGTAGATCTTCAGCGGCACCACCGTGTAGCCCTGGCGCTGGGTCGCGCCGATCAGCTTGTTGATCTGGCGGCGGTGCAGCAGCAGGCGGCGCGGGCGCTTGGTGTCGTGGTTGAAGCGGTTCGCCTCCAGGTATTCCGGGATGTAGGCATTGAACAGCATCAGGTCGGTGCCGGAGGGTCCGGCATAGGCCTCGCCGATCGTCGCCTTGCCGCCGCGCAGGGACTTCACCTCGGTGCCGGTCAGCGCGATGCCGGCCTCGAGCGTGTCCTCGATCGTGTAGTGATAGCGCGCGGCGCGGTTGTCGGCGACGATGCGCCGACTGGGCTCCGGTTTCGGGGCCATGATGCGTGACTTCCCTCAGTCGACCAGCAGGCCGGCGTGGCGCAGGGCGTCGTCGACGATGCGCTTGGTGGGCTCGGTCACCGGCACGAGCGGCAGGCGCAGCTCGTCGGTCATGTGGCCGAGCCGCGACAGCGCGTACTTCACCGGCGCCGGGTTGGCCTCGGCGAACAGGCCCGTCTGCAGCGGGAACAGCCTGTCCTGGAGGGTCAGCGCCTTGGCGTAGTCGCCCGCGAGCGTCGCCTCCTGGAGGTCGGCGCAGAGGCGCGGGGCGACGTTCGCCACCACCGAGATGCAGCCGTGGCCGCCGTGGGCGTTGTAGCCGAGCGCCGTCGCATCTTCGCCCGAAAGCTGGATGAAGCTGTCGCCCATGGCCTGACGCTGCTGGCTGACGCGGTCGATCTTGGCGGTCGCGTCCTTCACGCCGGCGATGTTCTTCAGCTCGAAGAGCCGGGCCATCGTCTCGACGCTCATGTCGATGACGGAGCGCGGCGGGATGTTGTAGATGATGATCGGAATGCCGACCGCATCGTTGACGGCCTTGAAGTGGGCGTAGAGGCCCGCCTGCGTCGGCTTGTTGTAGTACGGCGTCACCACGAGGACGGCGTCGGCGCCCGCGCGCTCGGCGTGCTGCGCCCGCTCGACCGCCTCGGCCGTCGAGTTGGAGCCCGCGCCTGCCACGACCGGCACGCGCCCGCCCGCCTCGTCGATGCAGGCCTCGACCACCCGGTCGTGCTCGGCATGGGTGAGGGTCGGGCTCTCGCCGGTGGTGCCGGTGGGCACGAGGCCGTGGCTGCCCTGCTCGATCTGCCAGCGCACGAACTTTCGGAACGCGGCCTCGTCGAAGGCCCCGTCGCGGAAGGGCGTCACAAGCGCGGTGAGCGAGCCCCGCAGGCGGCTCCCGGTCATCTCGGTCATCTCAGGCGTCCCAAAGGGTCCCAGCTGGGATTTCGGCGGTCTCGGCGCCGCGCGTGGTCCGCATCGTGCGGGCACGGACCGGCAGACATAGGCGGTCGCGTCACGGCGCGCAAACAGATCGTGGCGACGGTTAACGCGATCTTAATGGTCACGGCCCGATCCTCGACCTTTCCCGCTCCGGTGATCAGTAGGGGGGAATCGTGATCCGACCCGCGGCCTCGTCTCCGGCCTCGAAGCGCACGTCCCTCACCGCCGCCGCGCTCGTCGCCACCGTCGGCGTCGCGCTGGCCGGTCAGGTCGGCACGGACGCGCCGACCGCGGCGGCCCTGGCGGCGCCCGCGTCGCAGCCGAGCTCGCAGCCCGCCTCGCAGCCGACCCCGCCGGCGAGCGACGCCGCCCTCTCGACCGCCCAGGTCCGGGGCGCCCAGGCCGCGAAGGCCGCCGACCCGGTCGCGGCCGACGCCCTGAAGCTCGACCCGGTCCACGCCTCCGGCGGCGACGACAAGGGCGAGGAGCCCGCCCGGACGCTGCCCGCCGCGGCCTCGGCCTACGCCTCCGCCGACCCCGACGCCCCGGTGGCCTTCCCGCTGCCCGACGCCGCCGTCACCCCGGCGGCCCCGGTGCCCGAGGTGCCGGACCCGGCGCGGCCCAAGATCTCCGGCGACACCGACCCGACGCTGCTGCGCGGCGCCATCGACCTCTACCGCAAGGGCCGGGTCGCCGACGGCGACCGGATGCGCGACGGCTTCACCGACCCGGCCGCGCGGGCGCTGCTCGAATGGGTGGCGATCCGCGCGGGCGCCGGGATCGGCTTCAACCGCACCGTCGCGTTCGTCCGGGCCAACCCGGACTGGCCGGCGGGCCCGCTGCTGCGCCGCCGGGCCGAGGAGGCGCTGCTCTCCGAGCGGAAATCCCCCGCGGTCGTCCGGGCCTACTTCGCCACGGCGAAGCCGTCGAGCGCGCCGGGCAAGTTCGCCCTGGCGCTGGCCCTGCGCGCCGACGGCTGCGAGGCCGACGCCGCCGAGATGGTCCGCGACCTCTGGCGCACCGAGAGCTTCGGCCGCAGCCTCGAGGCCAAGGTGCTCGACGCCTTCCCGGACGCGCTGACCCGTGTCGACCACCGCTACCGGATGGAGCGGGCGCTCCTGAAGGACGACTGGGAGAGCGCCGGCCGGGCGGCCGGCTACGCGGGCGGCGGCTACGCCAGCCTCGTGCGCGCCCGCCGGGCCGTGGAGGACAAGTCCTCCGGCGCCGCGGCCGCGCTCGCCGCCGTGCCGCCGTCGCTGCGCGGGGACGCCTCCTACATCTTCTCCCGGGCGCAGTATCTCCGCCGGGCCGACAAGCCCGAGGCCGCCGCCGCCGTGCTCGCCACGGCGCCGAGCAACCCGGACGTGCTGGTCGACGGCGACGAGTGGTGGATCGAGCGCCGGATCGTGGCGCGCAAGCTCCTCGACCTCGGCGATGCCAAGACCGCCTACGCGGTGGCGAGCCAGCCGGCGGCGCGCTCGCCCGAGAAGCGCATCGAGGCCGAGTTCCACGCCGGCTGGATCGCGCTCCGCTTCGCCGGCGATCCCGCCGCCGCCGCGCAGCATTTCGCGCAGGTGGCGGCGATCGCCGAGAGCCCGATCTCGGTGGCGCGGGCCGCCTACTGGCAGGGACGGGCGGCCGAGGCGCTCGGCCAGTCGGAGGAGGCGAAGCGCTTCTACGAGCGCGCCGCCCTGCAGCCGATCGCCTATTACGGCCAGGTGGCCCGGGCCCGGCTCGGCCAGACCAGCCTGCCCCTGCGGGCGCCGGCCGACCTCGAGGGCGCGGAGCGCCAGGCCTTCGACGGGCGGCTCTCCATCCGCGCCCTGCGCCTGCTCGGCGAGGCCGGGATCAAGGAGCTGGCCCTGCCGCTCTACATCGACGCCGCCCGGGACCTCTCGGACCCGCGCGAGCTCCAGGCGCTCGGCGACCTCGCCACCGACATGAAGGACGCCCGCGCCCTGGTGGCGATCGGCAAGCTCGCGGTCCAGCGCGGCCTGCCGCTCGACGCCCACGCCTACCCGACGATCGGCATTCCCACCTACGAGACCTTCACGGCGGTGCCGCAGGTCGAGCGGGCCATGGTCTACGCCATCGCCCGCCAGGAGAGCCAGTTCGACCCGCGGGCGCAGTCGGGCGTCGGCGCCCGGGGGCTGATGCAGATGATGCCGGCCACCGCCCAGCGCACCGCCCGCCGGGTCTCGACGGCGTTCGACGTCGACCGGCTGACCAGCGACCCCGCCTACTGCGCCAAGCTCGGCCAGGCCCATCTCGGCGAGCTGATGGAGGATTGGCGCGGCTCCTACGTGCTCGCCTTCGCGTCCTACAACGCGGGCGGCGGCAACGTGAAGAAGTGGATCGACGCCTACGGCGACCCGCGCAAGGGCGACGTCGACGTGATCGACTGGGTGGAGCGCATCCCGTTCACGGAGACGCGCAACTACGTGCAGCGGGTCATGGAGAACCTGCAGGTCTACCGCTCGCGGCTCGACAGCCGCAGCGCCCTGCTGATCGAGGGCGACCTCCACCGCGGCGCGCGGTAGGTCCTGGGCACGAGGCGCCGGCCCCTCGCGCGCGCGGCAGAGGTGGCGCGCGCGGCAGCGGCGGCGCGACAGAGGGCGCGCGGGGAGCCTCGCGGCGCGCGGCGGGAGTCGGCACCCGCTCGACGGACGAGCCCCTCCCGTCCGCGCCGCGGCCGCGCGAGGCCGACACCCGATTTTCCCACACCCCGCTCCGCAGCGGCATAGCTTTTGGTTGTGCCCTCGTTGCCTGGCTCCCTAGAAGATGGGCCGGTCCGCATTGATCGGCTCCCGTGAGCCCGCGCTGCCGAGAGGTTCCCCATGCCGCGTTCGAGATCGGGTTTCGCCCTCCTGCTGAGCACCGCGCTCACGGTCGCCGCCCCGGCCCTGGCGCAGGAGGCCTCCACCGCCGAGCAGACGATCGACGTGATGAACACGCTGTTCGGCAAGCATCCCGGGGCGCGGGCCAACCACGCCAAGGGCGTCGTCGCCGAGGGCAGCTTCACCCCGTCGCCCGAGGCGGCGAAGATCAGCAAGGCGTCCCTGTTCCGGGGGCCGGCGGTGCCGGTGACGGTCCGGTTCTCGGACGCCACCGGCGTCCCGACCATCCCGGACGGCGCCGCCGACGCCAACCCGCACGGCCTCGCGCTCAAGTTCAAGCTGAGCGACGGCTCCGAGATGGACGTCGTCACCAACGCGCTGAAGTACTTCCCCGTCGCCACGGGCGAGGAGTTTCGCGACCTCCTCAAGGCCGCCGCCGAGAGCGGCCCGAACGCCGCCCATCCGACCGCGCTGGAGCGCTTCGCCGCCGCCCACCCGGCCGCCGCCACCGCGGGCGGAACCGCCAAGACCCCGTCGAGCCTCGCCCGGCAGACCTACAACGGCGTCAACGCCTTCATCCTGGTGGACGCCGCCGGCAAGCGGCAGCCGTTCCGGTTCCGCTTCGTGCCGGTGGAGGGCGAGGAGATCCTCGCCCCCGATGAGGCGGCCAAGCGCGACCCGAACTTCCTGATGGCCGAGATCGGCCCGCGGGTCGCCAAGACTCCGGCGAAGTTCCGGATGCTGGCCCAGCTCGCCGAGCCGGGCGACCCGACCAACGACGCCACCAAGCCCTGGCCGGACGACCGCAAGACCGTCGATCTCGGCACCGTGACGGTGAGCAAGGTCGTGCCCGACAGCGCCGAGGCCGAGAAGGCGCTGCTGTTCATGCCCAACAACCTGACCGACGGGATCGAGGTCTCGGACGACCCGCTGATCGACGCCCGCGTCCAGGCCTACGCGGTCTCGTTCAGCCGCCGCTCGCAGTAGCGCGGTCCGGCCGGACGGGATTTCCGGCTCGCGTCCTCACCCTGAGGCACCCGCCTCAGGATGAGGTCGAGGGTTGGGCGGTCGCCCGGACCGGGCGGATCAGCGGCCCGTCCCGGCCTTCGGGGCTGACGGCGCCGTCGCGCCGCCCGGCTGCCCCTTGCCCTCGACCGAGCCCGTGCGGGCGCCGTCCCGGGTGGAGCCGGTGCCGCTGAGGCCGCCGGCGCCCATGCTGGTCGTGGGCGCGCCGGCATCCTTGCGTCCCTCCGCCTTGCCCGGCCCCCCGGCGGCGTGCGCGGTCCCGGCCGCGCCGGCAAGGAGGGCGGCGAGCAGCGTCGTACGGGTCAGGATCCTCATGGGGCCTCCGCGGTTCCACCTGCGCCCGGGCGGGCTTGCCGGTCCAACCGGGCGCGCCCGGGAGCGTTCCCGCGCCGGCGGGGCGTCACCCGTCGGCGCGCAGGCTCGCGGCGGCGCGGCGGCCCCGCCGCTCGGCGGGATCCTGGAACACCCCCGACCACAGGCCGATGCGGCGTCCCCAGGCCCGGTCCGCCGCGGGCGCGTAGTCCGGCGCGACGTCCCGATCGGGCAGGGCGAGGCCCTGCGCGACCATCCAGGCGCCGAGATCCGCGTCGCCGACCCGGCAGAGCGCCGTGCTCGCGTCACCGCGCGGCTCGCAGGCGACGGCGGCCCCACCGATCCGGTCGGCCAGCGCCCGGGCGGCGTCCCGGCCGCACGGGTAGGGCCGGTCCTGGGCATCCGCGCAGGTCGCGTCCGCCTCCGGCGCGGCGATCCCGAACAGGCTGACCTGGCGCGCGCCGACGCGCAGCGTGCCGGCGTCGATCACCTGGGCAGGGCCGCGCAGGATCTCGCCGGCCCGGGCGGGGGCGTGCCAGGGCAGGCCGCCGATCAGGAGCGCGGCGAGGAGCGGCAGGCGCGAGCGGCCGCCCCTGTCGTCCGGGCAGAGGAGGGTGCCGGCGAGGCCGGCCGCGCAGGCGAGGAGGATACCGACGAAGAGCGACATGGTCTCAGGTCTCCGGAAGGGCTATGGCCGCCCTTGTGCCGAAGCCCCGCCCCGCGACCCTGACGCCGCCTGTCAGCGTCCCGTCAGGCGGCGCCGACTAGCCTGCGCCCGCATGAGCCCGTTCCCGCCCCGCCGCGCCCTCGTTCTCGCCCTCGGCCTCGGCCTGCTGGCCGCCCTCGCGGGCGGGCCCGTGCACGCCTCCGAGGATGCCGACCGCGCCCGCCGGGCCCTGGAGAGCGGCGCGATCCGCCCCCTCGACGCGGTGCTGGCGGCCGCCCGGGCGGCGGTGCCGGGAGACGTCGTGTCGGTCGACCTCAAGCACGACGACGGGCGCTGGCTGTACAAGCTGCGCATCCTCGGGGCCGACGGGAAGCGCCGGACCGTGAAGGTCGATGCCGGCACGCTCAAGATCCTGGACGAGGACGACGATGATTGAGGGGGCCGACCCGTGCGCGTCCTGATCGTCGAGGACGAGCCGCGCATCGCCGCCGACATCCGGCAGGGGCTGGAGAGGGCCGGCTACGTCGCCGACGTGGTGGCGGACGGCGAGGCGGCGTGGTTCCGCGCCGAGACCGAGACGTACGACGCCATGGTGCTGGATCTCGGCCTGCCGCGCCTCGACGGTCTCGGCGTGCTGCGCCGCCTGCGCGCCGCCGAGGTCGCCCTGCCGGTCCTGATCCTCACCGCCCGCGACGGCTGGCGCGAGCGCGTCGAGGGCATCGACGCCGGCGCCGACGACTACCTCGCCAAGCCGTTCCGCATGGAGGAGCTGGTGGCGCGGCTCCGGGCGATCCTGCGGCGCACCGCCGGGCACGCCGCGCCGGTGCTGCGCGCCGGCGCGGTGGAGCTCGACACCCGCACCCGCGCGGTCAGCGTCGACGGACGGCCCGCGGAGCTGACCGCCCTGGAGTACCGGCTGCTGGCCTTCCTGCTGCACCGGCCGGGGCAGGTCGTGCCGGCGGGCGAGCTGCTCGACCACCTCCACGGGGTCGGGACCGAGCGCGAGGCCAACGCCCTTGAGGCGCTCGTGACCCGCCTGCGCCGCAAGCTCGGGCCGGGGGTGATCGAGACCCGGCGCGGCCAGGGCTACCGGATCGCCGGACCGGGCGGATCGTGAGGCGCGACTCCCTCCGCCTGCGTCTCGGCCTCGCGGCGGCCGCGCTGATCGCGCTGGCGCTGGTTCTCGCCGGGATCGGCCTCACGGTGATCCTCGACCGGGTGCTCGACGCCCGCACCGTCGCGGAGCTGGACCGGACCGCCAAGCTCATCGCCGGCCGGGTCGGCCTCGCGCCGGACGGGGCGCCGACGCTCTCGCGGGACCTGCCGGACCCGCGCTTCGCCACGCCCTACGGCGGCCTGTACTGGCAGGTCGAGGCGGGGTCGCACCTGCTGCGCTCGCGCTCCCTGTGGGACAAGAGCCTCGACCTGGGCCAAGCCGGGGCGGCCGCGCAGGCCCCCGCCACCCTCGACACGACCGGGCCCGACGGCGGCCGGCTCATCGCGGTGGTGCGGCCGCTGCAGATCGGCGCGCCGGGCTCCGAGACCGCGCTGCGGGTCGCGGTGGCGGAGGACCGGCGCGGCCTCGCGGCGAGCCGGACCACGTTCCTGCGCCTGCTCGTCCCGGCCCTGGTCGCCCTGTTCGTCGTCCTGACGCTGGCGATGGGCCTGTTCGTGCACCGGGCGCTCGGCCCGTTCCGGGTGCTGCAGGCCGAACTCCTGGCGGTCCATGCCGGGCGGCGGGCGCGGCTGCCGGAGCATTTCCCCGACGAGGTCCGGCCGCTGGTCACCGACCTCAACCGGCTGCTCGACGCGCAGGAGCGGGCCCTGGTCCGCGCCCGCGACGCCGCCGCCGACATGGCCCACGGCCTCAAGACCCCGCTGGCGGTGCTGGACGCCCTGGCGCGCCGGACCGGGCCGGCCGACCCGGCGCTGGCGGCCGAGATCGCCGAGCAGGCGCGGGCCATGGGCGGTCAGGTGGAGCGGGCGCTGGCCCGGGCGCGGGTCGCGGCCGCGGGCGACCTGCGGCGGCGCTCCTGCCGGGTCGCCCCGGTGGCGGAGCGCCTCGTCGCGACCCTGCGGCGGCTGCCGGAGGGCGACTCCCTGGAATGGACAGTGGCTGTGCCCGAGACCCTCGCCTATCCGGGCGAGGAGGGCGAGCTGATGGAGGTGCTGGGCAACCTCCTCGACAACGCCCGCAAGTGGGCGCACCGGCGGGTCCACGTCACCGGGACGGACGCCGGCCGCCCGGGCCTCGCCGTCGAGGATGACGGCCCCGGCATGAGCGCCGCGGCCATCGCGGGGATCGGGCGCGGCCAGCGCTGGGACGAGAGCCGGCCGGGCACCGGCTTCGGCATCGCCATCGCCCGCGACGTCGCCGAGGCCGCGGGCGCCCAGCTCGATTTCGGCCGCTCGGAGATGGGCGGCCTGCGGGCGGACCTGCGCTGGCCGAGCGGGTAGGGCCACGGGCGCCGCTGGCGGGCGCGACCTGCCCCCTCTCCCGTTCGGGAGAGGGTCGGGGTGAGGG
>NZ_BBUX01000065.1:0-34106 GCF_000974725.1 Methylobacterium sp. ME121 | reverse complement strand
CATCCAGACTATCGGTCCACAGGTCTTGTACTGAGGTCGAACGGATTAGAGCGGCGCTTTCAAAGAGCTTGAAGCGCCGCGGTCGTCCTGTGTCGTCCTCGTAGGCCTCGTCAGAAGTTTCATCGTCGGACCCAACCCAATTGCCGTAATCTTCAAGGTTGCGTCGTAGTGTGCTGAGGGTGGCTGGGGTCGCAAAGAACGTGGCTTGATCGGTCTTTTGCTCGTAATCTGAACCAGCAACAGGCTTCCTGCGCACATTCAACAGCGCGAATCCTTGGCTCGAACGTCCTTGCCCAACCCTCAAAAGTATGTCCGGGCGCCCCTCAAACGTAACTGGCATTCCTCGCTTGTTTTTTCTGACCCCTGACGCCTTCTGAGCAGCCATGTATTCGTCGATGTCAGAAACGGCAGCGTCAAGACCTTCCGAGAGGATCCTGGCATGCTCGGCTCTGTCCACGACCGGGCGCACCTCCTTTTCAGAACCCATTCCGATTGCACGAAAAGACTCGGACGCCACGCCCAATCCACGGATGTGGAGGTGACGATAGAGATTACGCTCTGCCATGCCTAGGAAACGCTGATCACCGGGACGCCCGCAACAGGCTCGGGAGCGAGCTTATTGCGCGTGTACTATAGTGCGATCCGTTAGGGCCTGACAGACAAATTCCGTGGTGATTTCAGAGCCGTTGTCGAGGACGGCATCCCGCGCCGCATCCGATGCTGCCGCGACAATATCGGCCTGGCTGAGGCCGGGCGTGCAGCCGTCGATGCGTTCCCAGTCAAGCACTGAGAGATCGAATGCATGAAGGTGCTTGACCAGCACCCGCCGGGCGTCTTCCGGTGACGGCTTGTCATAGACGAACGCCGCGTCGAAACGACGGAAGATCGCCGGGTCGAGGAGCGAACGGAGGTTCGTTGCGGCGATGACGATGCTGCCCGAGGCGTCATCTTCCAAGAACTGTAGGAAGGAGTTTAGCATCCGGCGGGCCTCGCCGATATCATTCTCCGATGAGCGCCTGGAGGCCAGGGCGTCGACCTCGTCAA
Source organism: Methylobacterium sp. ME121 (assembly GCF_000974725.1). NCBI lineage: Bacteria > Pseudomonadati > Pseudomonadota > Alphaproteobacteria > Hyphomicrobiales > Methylobacteriaceae > Methylobacterium > Methylobacterium sp. ME121. The sequence continues at coordinate 33,062 of NZ_BBUX01000065.1, read as the reverse complement.
ACAGGTAGACGCCGCGTGTCGTCATCATCGCATCGAACACAAGCCTCAGCTTGGCCGCGGTCTCGCCCATGTACTTGGTGATGATGCCGTCGAGTAGGACCGTCATGAGCGGCAGACCGAGCTCGCCGGCGATAGCCGAGGCAGTCATGCTCTTGCCCGTGCCGGGAGGGCCAGAAAACAGGAATTTGCGACGGGGCGTGAGGCCCTTGGCTTGGAGTGCTTCCGCCTCCTCATGCTCGCGGACGAGTCGACGCAATCGTCTCTCGATGTCACGCCCAACCACGAGATCGGCCATCCGGACATCCGGGTACGTTGCCCGCATCATGCCCGCGAGTTCGCCCCGAGCGGCAGCGATAGGCGTCGGCTTTGCCTGTGGGGTCGACCTAAGTTTTGCGCGCTTCACCGCGGCATTGATATCGTCGGCGACTTTGGTTTTGCCCGAACGCGCAGCCTCATCCGCGATGTGCTCTGCAATGGCTAGGAAGTGGCCACTGTCACCGTCAGCATGGCTGCGGATCATCGCGATGACATTTCTTGAGCTGGTCATCGGCCGATCCCGTTGCCGTCGCGTCGAATCGCGAGGGCAAGCGCCTTCTCGATATCTGGTGCCATCGTAGTTAATTCTCGCAATAAAAGCAATGATTTTCTGAGCGCCGAGATATCTGGGTCGGACGTCCTCAAAGCTGCGCCTGGCACGTCCCACGCGCGCTTCTCAAGGAGCGCTTCGACGCGCGCCGAAAGATCCCGTGAGAAAGCCTTTTGCGTCATGCTGCGTGTCAGGTTCGAGGCGCTTGTGCCGAGCATCTGGGCGACGGCGGCTCGACTAAGGCGCTGAGCCTGCCTCGCCTCTTCGAGGCGACGACAGAGTTCGGGGTCGCTGCGACGGGGTGGACGGCCAGCCATGATGCTAAAATTGATTTTATTGCTCATTTGTCAAGCCGTCCCAGGCGGCTCCGGGCTCGCGGAAACCCCAAGGTCCATCGTTGCTGGGCGTCAGTTGGACGAGGGCATACGGCCGTCGCTGTTTGTGGCGCGACGGCCGTATGCCCTTAGGGTGCGGGGGCTGGGAGCATTCGCCAGCACTAACCCTTTGCCGGGGACTTTGGCGGGCATCCGGTCGCCGTTGGCTGCCCCAAGCTCGGCTATCCACGCCCTCTCCAGCCAGGCGCTTCAGGAAAGTTCGCTTGTCTCAATGGCGCAGGAATTAACTTTGCCGAATTTAGTCCACACCTACTTCGGCGGGACAACTTGAAGATCAGCACGTTTACCTGCATTTAAGGCGCCATGTTCGCACTGATGAAATGCATGGCGATCCGGGCGGGGATCCCCGCGCCGGGCCACGCCGATTCTTCCTCCCGCGGATAGCCGCGCGTCCCCGCACGCGTGCCCGGGAGGCCCTCGAAGGTTCCCTCCCGATGACGACCACCGCCCTGCGAAAATCAGCTGCCCTCCACGGCCGAGGCCACCCCGGCCGCGATCCATCACGGGCGCTCGCGCGCCTTCCCGATACCCGCTGAGGGCTGACCCGCCGCCACGGAGCGCGGCCGGCTGCCCCTGCGCGGAGGCGGCCATCATGATCGAGTACAAGAATAGCCCTGGCCGGGAGCTTCATCGTGCCCCCGTTGACGAGGCTGAGAACCACGGACCCGCGGCCCTTTCGGCGCCGCCGCCAGTAACGGAGGATCCCGCCCGTCACGTTGGCGAGGTCTTCCGCCGACTGACCCTAGCCAGCGAGGCCTACCCTGGCACCGCGTTCGCCCGCATCGTCGCGGCGGTGCTCGTCGCCCTCGGCCGGGCCGCGCTGGTTGAAGCCGAACGGCAGGCCGCCAGGCTGCGCGAGAGGACCGCGCCGGCCCCGACCGGGGTCCGGCTCTCCGCGACCGCCCGCAGGGTGGAGTTCGACGGCCTCGACCTGACCAGTCCCGAATAGCCCCGGCATGCGCAGGAGCCTCGAAATGTCCCGCCACGACCGCCTGAAACGGATCCCGCCTGCTGCCACTTGGCAGCTGGCTCGCCGCATGCCCGCGGCGTGTCCTCCTCTCATCCCATCCGACACACCCACCGGGGCCTGACCGGCGCGCGAGGACGCGCGCGGCGGCCTCTCGATTGAGGCCGTCATGAGCAGTAGCAAGACGAACCCCAAGAAGCGCCTCGACCACCTGGCCCGCGTCGGCAGTCGCGTGAACCGTGGGCAGCCGGTCGACCCGACTGCCGCCGAAGGCTCGGAGCAGGAAACGACCGGCTACGAGTTCTTCGAAGGCGAGGACGAGCAAGCCAAGGCCGAGCCGATTGCCTTCAGCAGCCCAATCCATACGCTGGCCAAGGCTACCCTCGCCTCGGCGCTCACGGTGGCGCAGCGTCGGAGGATTGCCGGCTCCCCTCGCCTATCGGTCCTCGTCGAGGCACCGACGCCGGCCTGGATCCAGCCGCTCCGCCGGGCCATCGCGGCGATGGGTCCGTGGGCGAAGCTCGATGCCCGCGATGTCGTCAGCCGTCCCAGGCTACGGGCCGAAGAGGGCGAGGCCGAACTCGTCGAGCTCCTGGCCGCCGGTCGCCGCGTCGCTGTCGTATCCTGGCTGCCCGAACGCTACGTGCCGCGAAGTTTCGTCGACGCGGCGGACATCCGGGTCAGCCCGGGCCATCCGTCCCCAACGGTCTTGCGCCGAGTGATCCGCGAGGCGACCGGCACGCGTCCCCGTCGGATGCCGGCATCAATTCAGGGCGCCGACTACCCCGACTACCTCGCCGCGATCAGGGCTGGAGACGGCGCGGCCGCCGCCGTACGGAGGCTGGAGGCGATTGCCCGTGCGCGGACGCTTCCCGCCGGCGACCTCGACGACGTGCCCCTCGTGGGAGACATGGTGGGTCTTGGGGACGCGGGCGCCTGGGCACGCCGGGTGGTCGCCACCATCGAGGCTTGGCGACGCGGCGAGGGGCTATGGCCGGCCGGCAGCCTGAACGCCTGCCTGGCGAGCAGGCCGGGCCTGGGCAAGACGACGCTTCTGCGGAGTCTTGGCAAGTCATGCAACTTGCCTGTCATTACCACTTCCGTCGCAAGCTGGTTTGCCGGGTCCGGTTATCTCGACGATGTGCTTCGTCGCATGCAAGATGATCTTCTACGCGCTTCGTCTTCTGCTCCATGTATTCTGTATTTCGACGAGGCCGATGCCTTGCCTTCGCGGGCTGGCGGCGAAGATCGGCATGCCAGCTACTGGATGCCCATCCTCGGAGCCCTTCTCAGCTTCCTGGATGGCCTTGGGCTGCATGGGACGGACGCGTCGCGGATCATCGTCGTCGCGGCGACCAACGCTCAGGAGCGCATCGATCCCGCGCTGCTCAGGCCTGGGCGTCTCGGGCGCGTCATCCGGATCCAACCACCGGACGCCGATGCTTTGGCCGGGATCCTACGCCAGCACCTGCACGGTGACCTCGCCGACGCCGATCTCGACGGGATCGTCTCCGTCGGACTCGGCGCCAGCGGGGCCGAGGCGAGGGCTTGGGTCGAGACGGCCCGACTGAAGGCCAGGCTCGCGGGTCGTGCGATGGAGTTGTCGGACCTGTTGGCCGAGGCGGCACCGGCGGACGGGAGGTCGGAGGCGTCGGTGTGGCGCTGCGCATGCCACGAAGCAGGGCATGCTGTCGCCGTGGCGAAGACAGGCGGACGCAGGGTCCGGCGCATCAGCATCCTGGCGCACGGGCAGACCGGTGGCCACACGCTCACGACCGGGGAGGACACCACGATGTCCCCGGAAGGCATCGAGGCGGTGATCGTCGGCCTGCTCGGAGGCCGGGCGGCCGAAGAGGTACTCGGCCTCGGGCTTTCGACCGGGAGCCATACCGACCTGGGCGAGGCGACCTCACTCGCGGCCGCGCGCCTAGCCAGCTACGGAATGGGGGGTAGCCTGGTGCAAGGGGCGCCGGCGGATCGAGCCGCAGGTCTTCTCCTGGCTGACCAGGAGCTTCGCCTTGCGTGCGAGGCCGACCTGCAGCGCCTCTACGGTGTCGCCCTCGGCATCGTGCGGCAACATCGCTCGCTCGTCGAGGCGCTCGCGCGCCTGCTCGTCACCCGACGGGTGGTGGACGAACAGGCCTTCCTCCAACTCGTCGAGGCCCACGACAGAGGGCTCCTCTCCGCCGAGCAGGGCGGGCCGCACCATGGATGAGGCTGTCATGGCGCTTCTTGAGACCTTCGCCGAGATCGAGCGCGAGCTCGGAAGGCGGGTCTTCGAAGCTGTGGTCGAGCGGGCGCGATTGGCGGTCGCCGCCGAAGTCATGGTCGAGGCGGAAAGGAGGGCGATCCGTAGGACGCGAACGCTCCCCTGTTCCCCCGACGGCAAGGTCATTTCGTTCCCGACACGGGCCCACGGGAGGGAGGGAGTTGGCGATGCCTGACCGTCTCGCGCACCATGCCGAAGGAAGCCATTCCGCCCCGCGGGCCCGCCATTCCCCGGGAGTGGGGCCGCCGACCCGACGCCATCCACAGGCGCATTCGCCGGCCAGGGTTTTGTTAACGCGTCCTCAGGCGGGGCGGTGGCATGGTCGACCTACCGCCCACAGATCGACCCATGGCCATGAGATGGCCGCAACCGGAGGAGGACAGCCATGCTCAGCATGATCGTACGTCAGCCCCGGTCGGGCGGCGCCGTCCAGGCGATCAAATCCCCCTACCGGTACTGACCCGGAGCGCCGTCAGGCGCCCGAACCTTCGAGAAAACCTGAAGGCGCGCCTTTGCGAGGCGCGATGTCATGCCCGCCAAAGGGGAGGTCCGGATGCCCAGCCGCCACCAAATCCTCGTCGAAAGAGTTCGTGCCCATCGAGCACGGTTCGGGAGAGGCGTCCCGGTGACTGGACGCATTCCCGCGGTCAAAGGTTGAAAGGCTGATCCCGGCCAAAGGGGGACGCCGACGGTCCGCGGCAAGCGGCCGGCGGTCTCGTCGGGTATGACTGGGCGGATACCGATCCGAACCGGCATCCCGCGCCGAAGTGGGGTGGCGCGTCCACCGGCTCGGTGGTCGATCCCTTCCGGGGTGTCGAGTACGTCTACGAGAGCGAGCCGGAGCGCGCGGTCCTGACCGTCTTCGCCTCGCTCGCCGGCGTGCGACGTATCCGAGAGCAGCGGACGGTGAGGTACGACCGTGGCGGCGTCCAGCACCTCTACACCTTCGACATCATCGTCGAATGGGAGAACGGGTTCCGGGAAGCCATCGCGGTCAGGCAGACCGAGGCGGCCCTGCTGGCGGATGACACCGTCGATGTGATCAAGGCGATCTGCGCCCAGCGTGGGCCTGAGATCGCCGACGACTACCGCGCGATCACCTACGAGACCCTCGACCCAGTCGCGGTGCTCAACGGACGCCAGATCCTGCGGTGCGGTCGTGATCACGACTACGTCGGCCAAGCAGCGGTCCGGAAGGCTCTCGCTTCGCTGGGGCCGATCACGACCTTCCGCGAGATCGCCGCCGCGACCGGCCTCGGCCACCGCGGTGTTCGGGCGGCGACGGCGCTGCTGCAATCCGGGATCCTCGCGAACCCGCCGGAGGAGCGGCTCGACCTCGACCTCCCGCTTGAGAACCGTGTCCCGGCCGGAATCGGCCGGCAACACTAACCATCCCTCTTAATCGGGCCGAGAGGCCGCTGCGGGAAGGTGACGGCATCCGTCACCTTCCCGCAGGAAGTTCACCGGGCAGCAAGGACGATGTCAGCTGAACGCTACAAGCTTGGATGCCACGACCGGGTCACCATCGATGGTGTCCATTATCGCCCGGCCGGCAGGAAGGGGCGGGCGAACCTCCTTCGCCTCGTCGTCAACAACGCCGTCGTGGATACGACGCTCAAGCCTCTGAGCGACGAGGAATACGCGGCACTTCGGACGGCCAGGAAGATCCGCATCGAGGAAGGCTTCTACTCGCTTGCCTTCCAGCTTCTTCGGGACCGGGCCGCAGGCACGAACCTTTCCGACCTGTCGGACCTGCCTGACGAGGTCCTGCGGGACATCGCCTGGAAGGTCGAATGGTGCGTACGCTTCCGGCACGCCCAGAAGGGGGTGGCAGGCCACGAGATCCGCAGGAACAAGACCACGGAAGACCTAACCGCCTTCATTGAGGGCGAGAGGGAGTTGATGCACGACTGGTACATCGAGACGTTCGGGCTCAAGCGTCCGCTGGGCCGCAAGATCAGCGGTCAGCCTCGCAAGCCCTACGACTATCCAGGTGCCTCGACACTGCGGGAATGGATCAACCTGCTCAATGAGGGCGAGGACCAACCAGGCGTGTTCCGCCCCCAGTATCACCTGTGCGGCCGACGCAATCAGGTTGACGAACGGGCGATCGGCATCGTCGAGAAGCACGTCGGCCAGTTCGCCACTGGCAACAGGATCAAGCCATCCGACGTGTTCGCGCGGATCAAGGCCGAACTCTTGGTGCTGAACCGCCGCTTGCAGCCGGAATGTCCCATCTCGGTCGGCGAGAGCGCCGTCCGGCGGCGCATCAAGAAGTTGCCCCCGATCCTAATCGACTTGGCACATCTGGGTCCCAAGCGAACCGAGCTGAAGTACATGCCGGTCGGGAAGGGACTGGTGTCCGTCGATGGCCTGACGCCGCTCGCGTGCATGGAACGCGTCGAGATGGACGATTGGGAGATCGACCTCTTCACCGCCCTCAAGGACACGCGTGTCAGGCCCGATATCGGTCCCAAGGCGAGGGCTGAGGCGCGCCGCTTGAAGAAGAACCGCGTCGCGATCCGCTGCACGGTAACCGTCGCCATCGACGTGGTCACCAAGTGCATCGTGGGCCTGCACGTCACGCCTTTCGCGCCCTCAGCCGCCGGCTCGAAGTCCGCCCTTCAGAGCATCGTGGTCGACAAGGCGCCGATTGCGTTGTTGGCGGGGGCCCAGGGCAAGTGGCCCATGACAGCCCGTCCGCTAGAGGTCGCGACGGACGGCGGCCCGGCCTTCCGGGGCGACTTCCACGACGCCCTCGGCAGGCTGCGGGTCGAGCACCGATTTCCCGGCAAGGACCCTCGCACGCGTGGCACCATCGAGTCGTTCTTCGGCTCCCTGAAGAGGCTGTGCCGGATCTACACCGGCCAGTCCTTCTCCAACGTGGTCGAGAGGGGGGACTACCCTTCCGAGGAGATGGCGAGCCTGATCGTCGAAGACCTCTACTTCCGCCTCGTGCGCTTCATCGTCGACGACTATCACCAGAGGCCGCATTCCGGGCTTGGAGGCATGCGGCCCATTGAGGCCTGGCGCCGCGCCGACAACGACCTGGACCCGCCGCCGGACCACCACAACAGGCTGCTCGCCTTCGGCCTCCCGGTTCGCAACCGGGCCCTGGAAGAGGACGGCATCACCTACCTCAACGCCGTGTACAAGCACCCACTCATGGGGAAGCTGCGGGCATACCTTGGCGAACGACGGCTCACCATCGTCACCGACCCAAACGACATGGGCTGCGTGCTGGTCGGCATCGCGCCCGATCTCAGGCACCACTTCGAGGGTGACGGAGCCTACTTGGTGTTCGAGGCCGAAGGCCTTGACGGCACCACCCTTGCCGAATGGCTGAGGGAAAACCGCGCGCTGCGCCGCTTCGAGAAGGAGGAGGAGCTTGCCGGTAACCCATTCCGGCTCAGAGCGCTCCTCGACTTGATGGGCGATGCGGAGAAGGCGCGAAGGCGTGCCGGAGTACCTTCGCATGTCGTCTCGGCGGAGCAGCTGCGCTGTCTCGTGGAGAAGGTCGAGCGCGGGGGGCATGTCACGCTCTCGGAACGTCCGGCGCCGTCGGGCCCGCCCGTGAACGTGGACGCCCGTCCAGGCCAGATCGGGACCTCCCTGGCGACCCCGACCGGTGCACGGCGCCCCGCGCCGCCGCCCACCGCCGCTCCTACGGCCCTCGACGGCTCCGTCAACATGTTCGACGAGGATGACGAATGAGCGCCGACATGGACGGCCGCAAGGAAGCCGGCATCATGCCTGGCCCCATGGTCGACGACGCCGACGCGTTTTTTCATTCCCTGCGAGGGAGGTATTCGGACGCAAAGTTGAAGGTGGTGGAGCGGCTTGATCTTGTCGAGGCGGCCTACGTGGCTTGCGGCCGCGACAAGGTCTTGGGCGAAGTCTTCGATACGTTCCTGCAGCGTTTCGTCACCACAAGAGATGGTCGACGGAAGGAGGCGGACATCCTGTTTCTGACAGGGCCAAGCGGCGCCGGTAAGTCGGAGGCTATCGGACGTGTCCTCCGCCAGCACGAACTTCTGCAGACTCACCAAGCCTCGTTTGGGCCGATCTCCCCTTACGTGTCGATCAAGCTGTCCGGCTATACCCTTCCGCGCATTGCGGCGCACGACATCATCGTGGCCGCTGGACATCCCATGAAGTCGGATGCCGGTCGTGGCGACCTATGGAACGAGATGCCGGCGGCGCTTAAGAGGCGCTTGGTCTTCCTCGTGCACATCGACGAGACACAGCACCTGATCAAGGGGGAAGGAACCAAGAACGAGATCTCCGCGCTCGCCAACGCCATCAAGGGCGTTTCCATCTCATCGAGCTGGCCCGTGGCCTTCGTCCTTTCGGGGCTGCCGAAGATCGCTGCTCTTGCGAAGACCGACGAACAGTTCGAGCGTCGCGCCTTCTGGGTCGACTTCCCCGACGTCCAGATGCCGGCCGAACGCAAGCTCGTCGTCCGCATCCTCCGGAAGCTGGCCGAGGCGGGTGGCTTGAACATCGGTTCCATGGGGGACACCGACATGCCGGAGCGCATGGCGCGCGCTGCACGCTTTCGGTACGCACGCATCTGCCAAGGCGTTGTCGCCGCCATCCACGTGGCCTTGCGCGCCGACCCCAACGCCACGGAACTGCGTCGTGAGCACTTCGCCTTGGCCTACGCGAACCAGTCTCGCGCCCGCGGCCACAACCACATGAACCCGTTCCTGGTGGACGATTGGGCCAAGCTTCCGGAGGGTTCGTTCCTCGGTGAGCCCGGGGACGAGGAGCGATGACCATAAGGGCGCCTGTCCAGCCGTTGACCTGGAAGTTCCCGCCTCACGAGCGCGAGCCGGCCATAGGGTACGCGGCCCGCCTCGCCGCCCTCAACGGCGTCGATCTCGTCACCCTGATGCGCGACGCCGGCATATCAGCCCACGAGGTCCATTCCGGCCGCGAGGCCAGCGTGCGCGACGTCGCGTTGCTTGGCGGACTGGACGCTACCGAGACAGAGGTTCTGGCACGGCGTACCCCGTATCGAGCCACCAAGTACACGCACCCCCGGGTCGGGGAAGAGACGCTTGGGTGGGGTACGATCCTGTCCAGGTCCTTCCGCTTCTGTCCCCATTGCATCGCGCAGGATCTTGCCGGGGCTCCGAAGGACGTCCCCATGGTCGCCCGTCCCTGGCTACGGCTCGAATGGATGATCGAGCACGTCAGGACATGTAGGATCCATGCCGTCTACCTCGCCGAGACCACGCCGGTCGCCGCCGTGAAGGGCGTACTCATCGACTTCTCGAAGGCAATGGCGAGCGAGGTGCTGCCGAAGCTCGACCACCTGCGAGCCGTGACCGAGCCTGCCAAGCCCAACGCATTCGAGGATTGGGTGCTGCGACGCATGGACGGGGCGAAGGACCCCTCAAACTGGCTCGACGGCATGCCGCTGCACGCGGCGCTCGCGACCTGCGAGGGGCTCGGCGTCGAGGTGCACGAGGAAGGCAGCGGCAAGGTTTCTGAACTCGGGACCGAGGAATGGGCGGCGGCCTCCCTCGCAGGGTACCGGATCGCGAGCGACGGCGAAGCCGCCATCGAACGCTTTCTCGACGGGCTCGTCGTCAGGAATCAAGCGGCCGGCTACGTCGGCATGAAGAGCGCCTATGGCCATGTCCTGATCATTCTTGAGCGGACCTTGGACGATCCCGCCTTCCAGCGTTTTCGGGACGTCGTGCGGCGGCATATCATCGAGAACGTGCCCCTGGCTGCCGGCATCCAGGTCCTAGGCGAGGTGTTGGAGGAACGGCGCCTCCATACCATGTCCTCTGCCGCCGCGGCGTCGGGCACCACTCGCCAGACCTTGCGCGCCATCTTCGCGAGATCGGGCATCGCACCGGCCCTGGCCGAACCGAACCATCCACGGCTCACCGTGCGGGTGGACGAGTTCGAGGTCCGGTTGAGGGAGTTCGCCGCCGGCCTGAAGATCGCCGAGGCATCGGCGGCTGCCGGGATCCCCCAGAAGCACCTCCTGGAACTCGTGGCCCGTGGTCTTGTCCCAGCCTTGTTCGGGTCGCGCGAGGTGAGCAGGGCACGGCACCGCATCACACGCGCCGACCTCAATGCCTTCATGGACCGCCTTTTCGCGGGAGCAGTGCCCGTCCAAGCCCCGACTTCGAGGCAGGTCACGTTCGGCCGCGCCTGCTTCGCCGCCTCGACCAACATCGGCGACCTGATCGAGCTCATCCTCGACGACAGGCTCTCCTGGAAGGGCCGCTTGCTCGGCGGTCGACGCTACACGGACTTGCTCGTCGATGCCGACGAGGTGACCAGGGTCCTACAGGAGGCCGCCCCGCCGAGGCGAAGCCTGACGAAGAAGGAAATCCACTCGGAAATGCCCGGCCTGAACCGGGGCGTCGCTACCGCCTTGATCCAGGCTGGGCAGTTGGAGGTGATCGACGAATTCTGTCCGACGACCCGGAGAAGGTTGCCGCTCGTGACCCGGGACAGCTTCGAAGCGTTCAGGAGCCGGTACGTCACCGCCACTGAAGTGGCCGAACTTCACTGCATGGGGCCTCGGATGGTGATCCGTCTCGTCGCCGCGTCTGGCCGGAAGCCGGCGTTCGACCCGTCAAAGGTTCTGGGTTGGATCTATGAGCGCCCTCACGTCGAGGGGTTCCCGTGGTCCGACGAGAGACCGAAGCCAGTTCGAAAGCTGCCCTTGAGCCAGAGGGCCGACGAGGCTCAGTGCATCGGGCCCGGCGCGGCGACAGCGTAATCCGACCTGAGCTCGTCGGCGAGCGAGAACTGGGTCACGCCCAGGGCCATCGCCTTCTCGCAGAGGATACACAGGCGCTCTCGATCCTCAATGTCCGCCGCCTCGAAGATGGGCCCGGTCACGGACTCGTCGCTGGAGATCTCAAGCCGCAGGCGCGCCATCTCCTCCAGGACCTGCTCCAGCGTGTCCCCGTCGCGGGCCACGTCGGCGGCCGCGCGGGACAGGTAATCCGGATCGACCGGCACCTCGATCTCTTCGAAGACGAACCAGCGGAAACGGTCGCGAGGACTGTCGCGATACGCCTTATCCCGTTCGGCGCAGAGCGAGAGTTGCCTCACGGCGCTATCCAGCGCCGCCTCCCGCGACGTGCAGGGCACGGCATTGCCGGTCACCGACGGAACGCCGAGCGGTAGGTCCTTGAACGCGAGGTCGGCGTTCCATCCCCCGCGTACCTCGTAGATGTGCACCCCGACCACGTTCGCCAGCATCCATTGCGGGAATGAGGTCGTTGCCTGCGTGGTCACGGCATGCTCGACCGCGTCGCTCGCATCGACGAGCTTGCCCCGAAGGACCTCAAGCACGGCGGCGGCGCGCCGCCGGTTCTCCTTGTTCGCATGGTCGTAGCGCATCGGACGCAATTCCGGTGGCGGCTCCATCGCCGCGTGTCAGCAAGTTTCGCCTCCGCAGTCGAAACCCACAAAGGACCTCCCTCAGATCGAGTGCCGCATTCGTCCCGAGGGAAAACGGAACTTTGCATCCGCCAGGACCAGAACTTTGCGACGGAAATGGTTTGTGTCCCTAGGGCGTGAAGCGGATCTTTGCGGCATCGCGCAGACACCCTCCCGGCCCGGTTCGAGGTGATCACGGTGCCGCCGGGCGGCCCGCGCACCAAGCCGCGGGCGCTCAACGCCGCCCTGCCGCTGGCCCGCGGCGCCCTGCTCACGGTCTACGACGCCGAGGACGTGCCCGATCCCGGGCAGCTGCGGCTGGCGGCCGCCCTGTTCGCGCGCCTGCCCGCGCGCACCGCCTGCCTCCAGGGGCGGCTCGTGATCGACAATGCCGGCGATTCGCGCCTCGCCCGCGCCTTCGCCCTGGAATATGCCGGGCTGTTCGACGTGCTGAACCCGGCCTTCGCCCGCTGCGGCCTGCCGGTCCCGCTGGGCGGCACCTCGATGCACCTGCGCACCCACGTGGTGCGGGCGCTGCACGGCTGGGACGCCCACAACGTCACCGAGGACGCGGATCTCGGCCTGCGCCTCGCGCTGGCGGGCTACGCGGTCGGCGACCTGCCCAGCCCCACCTTCGAGGAGGCGCCGGCCCGCCTCGGTCCCTGGCTCGGCCAGCGCACCCGCTGGCTGAAGGGCCTGGTCCAGACGAGCCTGACCCACGGGCGGCGCCCCCTCGCCAACGCCCGCAGGCTCGGCGGCCTGGAGACGCTCTGCGCCGCCGCCCTGGTTCCCGGGACGGTGGTCTCGGCGCTCGCCTACCCGGTCTGCCTCGCCGCGGCGGCGTGGTCCTTCCTGGTCCTGGAGATCCCGGCCGCCCCCGTCTTCCTGGACAACCTCTCCACGGGGCTCGCCATCACGCTGTTCGGGACGGGGCTCGCCGCCCTGGTCCTGCCCGCCCTCGTCGGCTGCGCCCGCCGCGGCTGGGGGGATCTCGCCCGGTCGGTCCCGTGGATGCCGGTCTACTTCCTGCTGATCAGCCTGGCCGCGTGGCTGGCGCTGATCGAGCTGGTCCGCGCGCCGCTGCGCTGGAACAAGACCCGGCACGGCCTCGCGCGGACCTCCCGCAGCGGCCGGCGGCGCCGGGCGCATCCTGCGACACCCTGCGACAGCCTGCGACACCGGGCCGGGGCGGGGCGGCGGCGAATGCGCGTCGACTTGATCTGGATCAGTCGCGCCGGCGCGCGGCGCCGCTAGCCTCGCGCGCCGGCTCCCGCCCGCGCCGCGGGCGGCCGGTGATTCGCCTCGCGGTGGTCCAAGCGATGCCGGCCTATCACCTCCGACGCACCCTCGAGCACGCGGACGGCCGCTGCGGCCTCGCCTTCGCCAGCGACTGCCTGGAGGCGGACGACGCGGAGACGGCGATCCGCAACGCCCGCGACCTGTGCCGCACCGCCGCCAACATGCTCCTGACCGGGGCGGTGCTGACGGATTCCGTCGGCCGGATCCTGTGGTCGTTCACCCTGGCGCTGGCCCGGGAGCCGCTCTGCGTCCGGCCGACGAGCTGAGGGCCGCGCTGGCAGCCATGCCGGCGGCCGCGCAGATTGGCGCGCCGTGCAACGCCCGCGACCCGCGCGCCGTTGTCCCGCACGGGCGCGGCCCGGAGAGGTGCCGAGAGAGCTGCCGGGAGAGCTGCCATGAGCACGATCGCGATCCTGATCGGCACGCGGGCGGGCGCGCGCCTGCTGGCGGCCGCCTCCGAGCGGGAGGCGGCCCTCTCGGCCGAGGCCTTCCTGCTGCGCCTGCCCGTCCGCGCGCTCCCGGCGCCCCTCTGGGTGCAGTGCGCCGATCCGGCGGTCAGCGGCCGCCTGACCGGCTACCTGAACGGTCTGCAGGCCGAGCAGGTACGGGAGCGCGACCCCCGCCGGGTCTGAGCCCCGGCGGCCCCCGGGACGGATTTCCCTGCGCCGCGCCATGCTCTAACGCCGTCGCCATGAGCGAGACACGCGACGCGGGCCGGTCCGGGGCGAACGGGGTGCGGGACGACGATCCCGCCGCGGAGGCGCCCCTGGGCCGGCTCCTGCGGCTAATGGCGAGCCTGCGCGATCCCGTCGCCGGCTGCCCCTGGGACGTGGCGCAGAGCTTCGCCACCATCGTGCCCTACACGATCGAGGAGGCCTACGAGGTCGCCGACGCGGTGGCGCGGGGCGATCTCCGCGACCTGCGCGACGAGCTCGGCGACCTGCTCCTCCAAGTGGTGTTCCACGCCCGCATGGCCGAGGAGCAGGGCGCCTTCGCGTTCGACGACGTGGCCCGCGCCATCGGCGACAAGCTGGTCCGGCGCCACCCCCACGTCTTCACCCCGGACGGCGCGCCCCTGCCCGCCGGCTCGCCCCGGCGCGACCCCGCGGCGGTCGAGGCGCAGTGGGCGGCGATCAAGGCGCAGGAACGGGCGGCCCGGCAGGCGGAGCGGGGGGCCGATAGCCCGGAGCCGGATCCGGTGCCGGACCCGCTCGGCGGCGTCGCGCGGGCGCTGCCGGCCCTCGCCCGGGCGGAGAAGATCTCCCGGCGGGCGGCCGCCCACGGTTTCGACTGGGACGACGCCGCCCAGGTCGTCGCCAAGGTCCGCGAGGAGACCGACGAGGTCGCCGAGGCCCTGGCGGCGGGCGACCCGGAGGCCGTGTCGGAGGAGATCGGCGACCTGCTGTTCTCGGTGGCGAACCTCGCGCGGCACGCCGGGATCGACCCGGAGACCGCCCTGCGCGACGGCACCGCCAAGTTCGAGCGCCGCTTCGCCGCCATGGCGCGGCATCTCGCGGCCGCCGGAGGCGCCCTCGGCCGCTCCGACCTCGCCGCCATGGAGGCGGCGTGGCAGGCCGCCAAGCGCGACGAGGCGGCGGGCGGGCCGTAGCGGATCGAGGCCCGCCCCGTCCCGACCGCGCGCGGGCGCTCCGGAGGCCCGCGGGTCGGGATCGCGCGCCGTGGCGAGGGCTCGAGGCCGGCAGGCCGGCCGCCGCACGCGTCCGGTCGAGCGTCGGGACGAGCACCATTCGTCAAGGTAAAGGGGCTAGGACGGCGCGACCCTATCCGTCGAGACGACCGCCCAAGCTTCGCCGTTCCATGCCGCAGACCCCGGGACAGACCGAGATGCTCGAGGCGCAGCTGTTCGAGCTCGCGCCCGTTTCCCTCTGGTTGCAGGACCTCGGCGCGCTGAAGGCCCGTCTCGACGCGTGGCGGGAGGCCGGCATGGTCGACCTCCGCGCCTGGCTGCGCGATCCCGGGCACCTGCGGACCTGCCAGAGCCTGATCCGGATCGTGCGGGTCAACCGCAGCACGCTCGCGATTTACGACGCGCGGGACGAGGCCGAGCTGTTCGCCCACATCCCGGCGATCTTCGACGATCCGCGCGCGGAGGCGCTGATCGAGGTGCTGTGCCAGCTCTGGGCCGGGGCGACCCAGGTCCGCCTCGTCACGCGGAACCGCACCGTCTCGGGGCGCGTCATCGACGTCAGCTACGCGGGGCAGATGCTGCCGGGGCACGAGGCCGGCTGGACCCGCTACCTGATCTCGGTCGAGGACATCACGCGGCGCGAGGCGCTGCGGCGGGAGCGCGACGCGGACCGGCGCACCGGAACCCTGTTCCAGCACGCGCCGGTCCCGACCCTGATCCGCGACGAGACGGGGGTCGCCGCCCGGCTGGCGGCGCTGCGGGCCGACGGGATCACGGATCTCGCCGGCCACCTGGCGGCCCATCCGGGCTGGCTCGCCGAGGCCGAGGCCTCCCGCCGGATCGTCGACGCGAACCGCCCCGCCCTGGCGCTGTTCGGCGTCGACACCTGCGACGCCCTCGCGCGTCACCTGGATGGCGGTCTCGGCGGCGGTCTCGGCAGCGGTCTCGGCAGCGGCCTCGGCGAGGCGCCGCTGCAGCTCTTCCGGGAGGAGCTGGCCGAGCTCTGGGACGGCGCGGCACCGCGCAGCCGGGACATCGCGGCGCGCAGCCGCGACGGGCGCGACCTGCACCTCAAGATGCAGCGCTCGCCGGTCCCGGAGGCCGGCGGCGGGCGGCGCCTCGTCCAGATCGCCCTCACGGATATCGGCGACAACAAGCGCTCCGAGGCGCGCCTCGCGGTCCTGAGCCTGACCGATCCGCTGACCGGCCTGCTCAACCGCCTGGGCTACGCGGCCGCGCTCGACCGGCTGGAGGCGGGCCGGACCGTGCCGACCTCCGTGATCGTCGCGGACCTGAACGACCTCAAGGCGACCAACGACGACCGGGGCCACGATGCCGGCGACGACGTGATCCGCCGGTTCGGGGCCATCCTGGAGCGCCACAGCCCCGTCGCGGCCCGCCCGGCCCGGATCGGCGGCGACGAGTTCGTGATCCTGCTGCCGGGCCTCGACGCCGCGGACGCCGCCGCGCTGGCCCGGCGGATCCTCGACGGGATCGACGGCGAGAACCGGCCCGGCGCGGCCGTCATCAGCGCCGCCCTCGGCTCGGCCACCTGGCGCGGCGACGGGGGCCTGAAGGCCGCCGTGTCCCGCGCGGATTCCCAGATGTACGCGGCGAAGCGGCGCTATCGCGACGGCGCGTGGGCCGGGCGGCCGCCCGTGCCGGGCACGTCCGTCTTCAGCCAGGCGCCGCCGTGCTGACGGTGGCGGAGGCCGGGGCCGGACATCGCCGCGGCGATCCTCCGCGCTTCCCCCGCGCGCCGAGGGCTCGACACGTCGCGGCGCGCGGATATGTTCCGCGCATGCGCTTCGCCCTGCCCGTCCTCGCCGCCCTCGCCGTCACCGCCGCCCTGCCCCGGCCCGCCGCGGCCGAGACGGTCCTCCAAGAGCGGTTCGGCTGCCACAGCCAGGAGGTCACGGACCGCCTGTTCAAGCTGGTCATGGCGGGCGACGAGTCCGGGTTCGGCCAGCTGCTGCAGGGCAGCCTCGCCAGCGGCGAGTGCCGCTCGTTCAAGCCCGGCGAGGAGGTCCGGCTCGAGTCCCGGACGATGAGCTACGGCTGCCTCGCCCTGAAGGACACGCAGGATCGCTGCTACTGGACGCCGCTGAGCGCCATCGAGAAGGCGAACTGACGCCGGCCCGGGCAGCGGCGAACCGGCGCCCGGGGGCGCCGGCCCGCCCGCGCGGCCGGGGCGCGGTCAGGCGGCCTTCTTCCCCCTGCCCTTCGACGGCTCGGCATCCGGCTCCGCCCCGCCGGGCTCGCCCGCGGCGTTGATCGACGCGGCGATCTTCGAGAGCAGCGCGTCGGTCCGCTTCTCCTCCTGCAGGGTCTCGTCCAGGAGCTCGGCGGCGTCCGCGTAGCCGAGCTGGGCCGCCCAGGTCTTCAGGGTGCCGTAGCGGGCGATCTCGTAGTGCTCCACCGCCTGGGCGCAGGCGGCCAGCACCGCGTCGGCGGCCGGGCTGTCGGCGAAATCGTCGAGATCCTCCTCCATCTCCGAGACGATGCCCTGCATCGCCTCGCAGGTCTTGGCCCGGGCCGGCTTGCCGATGATCTCGAAGACCTGCGTCAGGCGCTCCACCTGCTGGGCGCTCTCCTCGGCGTGGGTCTCGAAGGCCTGGCGCAGCTCGTCGTGCTCCGCCGCCTTGGCGGATTTCTTGAGCGCCTTCACCGACTGCTTCTCGGCGTAGTAGACGTCCTTCAGGGTCTCGTAGAAAGCGTCCTGCAGCGTCTTCTGCTTGGCCATTCGGTCTGTCTCCGCTGGGGGCCGCGCGCCGTGTTCGGCGGCGTCCTCCGGGCAACGCCGGTCCGGCCGGCCGTATCCGGACGATATCTTCGCCCTGTGGAGGAACCTTTCGGGGCTCAGCGGCCCGCCCCGTCCGGGCGCGGCTTCCGCCCGGCCCGCGGCGCGCCCCCCGGCTTCGGGCGCAGGCGGTCGAGGACCGTTTCCAGGGCGCGCTCTACGGCGTCGCGGTCCGGAACGGTCTCCGGCGGGGGCGGGGTCGATCGGCCCGGGTCGCGGCGCTTCGGCATGTCGTCCGCCCGTGTCGGTGCCGGGCGGACCGGTCTTCCGGCCCGCGCGGCGGCTGCCGGCCGGTCGAGCGGCCAGGATCCTGAGATCAAAGCCTCCCATGATCCCGGGATCCCGGGATCCTGTGATCAAGGTTCCCGGATGGTTGCCGGCGCGTCCGGTCCCGGAGCCGCCAGCGGCCGCGCCGGATCGCGGGAGGTCCCGGCCGCGCCCTGTCCGGATCCGCGGCCCCCGCCGAACGGCCAGTCGATCAGGCCGCCGGCCCAGAGCGCCGCCCAGACGAAGACCGGCTGAAAGGCGAGGCGCGGCCCGTGATACCACCAGGAATCCGGGATGCCGTCGACGTGGACGTGGTCGAAGGCGTGCTTGAGGTTCGCCGGGTAGACGCAGACCGCGTAGAGGGCGAGGCCGATCGCGGCCGCCCGGCGGAACCGGCCCGTCAGGAGGCCGATCGCCCCGGCGATCTCGCACAGGCCGGTCGCCAGGATGACGAGTCGCGGCTGCGGCACCCAGTCGGGCATCAGCGGCAGCATCGCGTCGGTCGCCACGAGGTGGACCGCGCCGATGAACAGGTAGATCGCCGCGAGCCCGTAGCGCAGCCGGCGCCGCCCGGTCTCGATCGCCTGCTCGGTCACGCGACAGCGTCCTCCGTGACGCCGCAGGATTGGGCGACGCGGGCGCGCAAGGCCGCCTTGAGGCGGCCCACCGCCGGGTGGCCGTCACTGGCCAGGGCGGTGTCGCCGATGGCCGTCACGGGGGCCAGGAGCCGCAGGGAATTGGTCAGGAACACGGCCTCTGCGCCGAGGAGATCGGGCAGGCCGAGCGACCGTTCCTCGGCCCGCAGCCCGCATCCGGCGGCGAGGCCCAGCACCTCCGCCCGCACGATGCCGGCGAGCACGCCGTCTCCGAGCGGCGGCGTGACCAGGGTGGTGCCGAGCAGGGCGAACAGGTTGCCGGTGCCCGCGCAGGCGACGCGCCCCCGCGTGTTGCGGAACAGCGCCTCGTCGCAGCCCGCGGCGGCGGCCTCCCGGGCGGCCAGCACCGCGTCGCCATAGCCCAGCGTCTTCAGGCGGCTGGCGGGGGAGGTGTCGTTGCGGGCGATGGCGGTCGGCCAGAGGCGCAGGGGCGCGAAGGACGCGGCCCTGGTGCTCACGGCCGCGGTGGCGAAGAGCGTCGGGTTCGGGGCGTCCGGCGGCTTCAGTCCCCGCGGGCCGGAGCCGCGGGTGAGGGTGGTGCGGATCGCGAGCCGCTCCCCCTGCCCGGCCAGCGCCCGCATGGCCCCACGGATGCGCTCGGCGTCGGCCGGGATCCCGAGCGTGTCGGCGGAGGCCACGAGCCGGGCGATGTGGGCGTCCTCGAAGGCCACGCGGCCGCCGAGCGCCAGCGCGGTGTCGAACAGGCCGTCGCCGAGCGTCAGGCCGCGGTCGGTGTGGTCCAGCGGCGCGGTCGTCCCGGGGAGAAGCGCCCCGTCACGCCACAGCATCGCGGCGCCCCTCCGGTCTCTGCCGCCACGCGCGGGCCAGTCCCAGGAAATTGGCGAACAGGGCGTGGCCACCCTCGGTCAGGACCGATTCCGGGTGGAACTGGATGCCGTAGGTCGGGTGGGTCCGGTGCGACAGCGCCATCACCTCCCCCTCCTGCGAGACGGCGTCGACCGAGAGGTGCCGCGCCATGTCGGGGCCGGGGGTGACCACCAGCGAGTGGTAGCGTCCCACCGGCATCGGCGCCGGCAGCCCGGCGAACAGGCGCTGGCCCGCGTGGTCGATCGGCGTCATCTGCCCGTGCAGGGGCCGCTGCGCCCGCGCGACCGTGCCGCCGAAGGCCGCGCCGATCGCCTGGTGGCCGAGGCAGACGCCGAGGATCGGCACCGCGCCCGACAGCTCCCGGATCGCCGGCAGGGAGATCCCGGCCTCCGCGGGGGTGCAGGGCCCGGGCGAGACCACCAGGGCCTCCGGTTCGAGCGCCCGGATGCCGGGGACGTCCAGCGCGTCGTTGCGCACGACCCGGACCGTCTCGCCGAGCTCCTCCAGGTAGCGGACGACGTTGAAGACGAACGAGTCGTAATTGTCGAGGACGAGGATCATGCGAAGGCCTCGAAGACGCGGGCGGCCTTGGCCAGGGTCTCGTCGTATTCCGGGCCCGGCTCCGACAGCAGGGTCACCCCGCCCCCGGCCTGCAGGACCGCCTGGTGCGCGTCCATGAACACGGTGCGGATCGCGATCGACGTGTCGAGCGCCCCGTCGAAGCCGATCCGGCCGATGGCGCCGCAGTAGAGTTCCCGCGCGTCGCCCTCGATCTCGGTGATGATGTCCATGGCGCGGATCTTCGGGGCGCCCGTGATCGAGCCGCCCGGGAAGGTCCCTTCCAGGAGGTCGAGGGCGTCGAGCCCGTCGCGGAGGTCTCCGGTCACCACCGACACCAGATGGTGGACGTTGGCGTAGGTCTCCAGCCCGCACAGGGTCGGCACGGCGACGCTGCCCGGCGCGCAGACCCGCGACAGGTCGTTGCGCAGCAGGTCGACGATCATGACGTTCTCGGCCCGCTCCTTGACGCTGGCCTGCAGCGCCTCGGCCGCCGCCCGGTCGGCCACCGGGTCGTCGAGGCGGCGGGCGGTGCCCTTGATCGGGCGCGTCTCCACGTGCCGGCCGTCGAGGCGGATGAACCGCTCCGGCGATGACGAGGCCACGGTCAGGCCCTCCTGTTCCAGGTAGGCCCCGAAGGTCGCCGGATTGGTCTCGCGCAGCCGCCGGTAGAGGGCGAACGGGTCGAAGCCGGCCGGCAGGTCGGCGACGAAGCGCTGGGCGATATTGGCCTGGTAGATGTCGCCGGCGCGGATGTATGCGCGGACTTTTTCGACAGCCTCTTCATAGCTTTGGCGGTCGAAGTTCGAGCGCCACGCGAGCGGTTGGGCCGGCCGGGCTGCGGCCGGGACCGGCGGCTCCGCGCCGCCGAGCAGGTCGGCGAAGCCGGCGAGCCGCGCCTCCGCGCGGGCCCGCCGCGCGTCCGGCGCGGTCTCCGGGAAACCCGTGGCGACCAGCCGGGCCGTGCCGGCGGCGTGGTCGACGACCAGGGCCGTGTCGTAGAGGTTCAGCGCGATGTCGTCGGTGAGCCCCGCCCGCCGGGCCGGCGCCGCCACCCGCTCCAGCGCCGCGCCGAGGTCGTAGGCCAGGTACCCGATCGCCCCGCCGGGGAACGGTTCCGGCCCGGGCTCGAGCCGGTAGGGTTCGAGGCAGGCCCGGAGCGCCGCCATCGGGCCGCCCGCCACCGGTCGCCCGTCGAGGGTCGCGCGCCCGTCGCGGTAGCGGAACCGCGCGAACGGGTCGGCGGCCACGATCGAGTGCCGCCCCAGCGGGTCGTGCCGCATGGCGCTGTCGAGGAAGGCGAGCCCGGGCAGGGCGCGCAGCCGGGCCGCCGCCGCGACGGGATCGATGAAGGGGATCTCTCGGGTCCACATGACCGGGTTCGGGGCCGTTATCCTCGGGCTGTGCGTCGTCCGCTGCCGTCGCACAGGCGATGCCGCGGGGGAAGCGGCAGTTCCACGCAGGCCCCGCCGCCTCGCGCGGGCGGGCCGTGTCCGGGGCGCAGGGCCGCGCTGTCCCGTCCTGATGTGGGGTCTGAGAAGCCCGCCGCAAAGCTTTGCTGTCATGACAGGATCCGCGTTTGGGCCCAGGCTCGCGCGCGGGGCTGGTCACCCCTGCGGCGGCCGGCCTCGCGCGGAGGCGCCGGAGCCTGTATAGGAGCGCGACCCCGAATTCCTGGTCCCGCGCGCCGGGCGGCCGATCGCCCCGCCGGACTGTCCGACCCGAATGCCATGACCGCCACGCCCGCCCCCCGCGGCCCCGCTCCCGGCGCCGCCCCGAAAATCTCGTTCGTCTCGCTGGGCTGCCCCAAGGCGCTGGTCGATTCCGAGCGGATCCTCACCCACCTTCGCGCCGAGGGTTACGAGCTGGCCCGCCGGCACGACGGCGCCGACGTGGTGATCGTCAACACCTGCGGCTTCCTCGACTCGGCCAAGGCGGAGTCGCTCTCGGCGATCGGCGAGGCCATGGCGGAGAACGGCCGGGTGATCGTCACCGGCTGCATGGGCGCGCAGCCGGAGGAGATCCGCGAGAAGTACCCCGACCTCCTGGCGGTGACCGGGCCCCAGGCCTACGAGTCGGTGGTGGCGGCCGTCCACGAGGCGGTGCCGCCGGCCCACGACCCGTTCCTCGACCTCGTGCCGCCGCAGGGGATCAAGCTCACCCCGCGCCACTACGCCTACCTGAAGATCTCGGAGGGGTGCAGCAATCGCTGCAGCTTCTGCATCATCCCGTCCCTGCGCGGGAACCTCGTCAGCCGCCCGGCCGCCGACGTGCTGCGGGAAGCGGAGAAACTGGTGAAGGCCGGCGTGAAGGAGCTGCTGGTCGTCAGCCAGGACACCAGCGCCTACGGCGTCGATATCCGCTACAGTGAGAGCCCGTGGCGCGACCGGCAGGTCCGCGCGAAGTTCTACGACCTGACCCGGGAGCTCGGCGAGCTCGGGGCCTGGGTGCGGCTGCACTACGTCTACCCCTACCCGCACGTGGACGAGGTCATCCCCCTGATGGCCGAGGGCAAGGTGCTCCCCTACCTCGACATGCCGCTCCAGCACGCGAGCCCGTCGGTGCTCAAGCGCATGCGCCGCCCCGGCAATCAGGAGCGCCAGCTCGACCGGATCCGCAGCTGGCGGCAGACCTGCCCGGATCTCGCGATCCGCTCGACCTTCATCGTCGGCTTCCCCGGCGAGACCGAGGCCGAGTTCGAGGAACTGCTGGCCTGGCTGCAGGAGGCCAAGCTCGATCGGGTCGGCTGCTTCGAGTACGAGCCGGTGGCGGGCGCCACCGCCAACGCGCTGGGCGACCCCGTGCCGCCGGCGGTGAAGGCCGAGCGCAAGCGCCGGTTCATGGAGACGCAGAACGGGATCGCGCTGCGGCTGCAGCGGGCCAAGGTCGGCAAGCGGCTGCCGGTCATCGTCGATTCCGTCGAGGGCGGGGTCGCGCGGGGCCGGTCCAAGGCCGACGCGCCGGAGATCGACGGCACCGTCCACGCCGCCTTCCGGCGCCCGGTGCGGGTCGGCGACATCGTCACCGTGAAGATCGACCGGGCCGAGGCGTACGACCTCTACGGCAGCGTCGCCTGAGGCGGCGCGCCGTGGCGACGATCCGAACCGTGCCCTCATCCTGAGGCGCCGAGCGCTGCGGAGGCCTCGGAGGAGGGCTCCAGCCGGCCGCGCGATCCCCGGAGCCCTCCTTCGAGGCTCGCTCCGCTCGCACCTCGGGATGGGGGCGTGGGTGGGATATCCCTGTTGACGCCCCGCCCGGCGCAGCTTGACCCCGCAGGGCCGCCGCGATCTTTAGAACAGAGCGGGAACCAGCGGCGGATCTCCGAGGCGGCGATGGATCCGGAGGTCGCGCTCCGAAAAATCATCCACATCGACATGGACGCGTTCTACGCCTCCGTGGAGCAGCGCGACGACCCGTCCCTGCGCGGCAAACCCCTGGCGGTGGGCGGCTCGCGGGAGCGCGGCGTGGTGGCGGCGGCGAGCTACGAGGCGCGCCGGTTCGGCGTCCGCTCGGCCATGCCGTCGGCCACCGCGCGGCGGCTGTGCCCGGACCTGCTGTTCGTGAAGCCGCGCTTCGAGGTCTACCGGGCGGTCTCGGAGGAGATCCGCGCGGTCTTCGCCCGGCACACGGCCGTCATCGAGCCGGTGGCCCTCGACGAGGCCTATCTCGACGTCACCGAGAATCTCCTGGGCCTCCCGACCGCGACGGCCGTGGCGAAGGCGATCCGGGCCGAGATCCTAGAGCGCACCGGGCTCGTGGCCTCGGCCGGGGTCTCGTACAACAAGTTCCTCGCCAAGGTGGCGTCCGACCACAGGAAGCCGAACGCCCTATTCGTCATCACCCCCGCCATGGGGCCGGACTTCGTGGCCGCGCTGCCGATCGGCCGGTTCCACGGCGTCGGCCCGGTCACCGAGGCGAAGATGAAGCGGCTCGGGATCGAGACCGGGGCGGACCTGCGCGCCTGGACGCCGGAGCGCCTGCGCGAGACCTTCGGCTCCGCGGGCGCCTACTACCACGCGGTCGCCCGCGGGATCGACGAGCGGCCGGTCCGCGCCCACCGGGTGCGCAAGTCGATCGGCGCGGAGACCACCTTCTCGGACGACACCGCCGCCTTCGAGGTCCTGGCCGCCCGGCTGGCGCCGCTGTTCGACAAGGTCTGGGCCGCGGCCGACGCCAAGGGCATGCGCGCCCGGACCGTGACCCTGAAGCTCAAGTTCTCGGATTTCGCCCAGGTCACCCGGGCGCGGTCGCTGCCCGTCCCCGTCGCCGACCGGGCAGGGCTGGAGCGGATCGGCCTCGACCTGCTGGCCGGCCTGTTCCCCCTGCGGCGCAGCGCGCGGCTGATCGGGGTGTCGCTGTCGGGCTTCGCGCAGGACGCGCCCGAGGCGCCGCTCCAGCTCGGGCTGGCCCTGTGACGGGCTCCCGCCGCCGGGCCCGCGCCGATCCCGCGATGATGCGACGCGGGATCGCGGTGCGGTCCCGCACGCCGGGCCCGCGCGGCCGCCCCACATGGGATCCGTCCGGCGCGGACCGGGATTGCCCGGGGCCCGCACGAACCGAAGGGTCCGCCCCATGTCGAAGCCCGCCTCCCCGGCCCCGTCTCTGGCTTTGTCCGCCGCGCTCCTGCTGACCGTCCCGGCGGGCGCTGCCCGCGCCGACGGCACCGCCGCCTTCGGGGCCGCCAGCGCGGCGCAGCTCCGGGGGCTACTCCGCGAGCCCCGCCCAGCTCTACGTCCCGGCGGGCGGCCCGTCCGCCGGGCTCGCGACCGGCCCGGCCCCGGCACCCCGGCGGCCGAAGCCGCCGGCCCGCGCCCGCTGACGGGGAGCGCCCGGGCCGCGCCGGCCCGGGCATCCGTCACGCGTTCAGGCTGTCACGCGTTCTTGCGCGGCCGGTGGTCGGGGTCGACGCCGCCGTCTAGCTTCGTCTCGTTGTCGACGTCGCCCTCGAAGGTCGAATCCGCCTGCAGATCCGCCGGGTCGGCGCCGCTCATCCCCTTCGAGGTGCCGATCCCGGGATTGCCCTTGAGGTCGGCGTCCGTGGGCGTGTCGGTCTTCGGGTGCTTGCCTGACATGCTGGCTCCTGACTGGCATCCCGACGGACGCCGATGCCGGGCCAACGCATCGGCGCGGGGCCGGTCTCCCGCGCGGCGTGCGGCGGTTCGCCTCCCGCCCCCGGGGCCGGTCAGCCCGCTCAGCCGATCTGCGCCGACCGGATCCGGCGCACCCCCGCCGCCTCCATGCGCGCCCAGGCCTGCGCGAGCGACCCGTCCACGTCGATCCCGCGCACCGCATCCTCCACCACGAGGACCTCGAAACCCGCGTCGCTGGCGTCGAGCGCGCTCCAGGCGACGCAGAAATCGGTGGCGAGGCCGCACACGGCGACGCGGGTGATGCCGCGCTCCCTGAGCGCCCCGGCGAGCCCGGTGCGGGTCGACCGGTCGGCCTCCAGGAAGGCCGAGTAGCTGTCGACCCGGGGATCGAGCCCCTTGCGCACCACGAGGCTCGCCCGGTCGGTGGCGAGACCCGGCGCGAAGGCGGCGCCCGGGCTGCCCTGGACGCAGTGGCGCGGCCACAGCACCTGCGGCCCGTAGGGCAGCGCCACGGTCTCGAACGGGGCCCGCCCCGGATGGGTCTCGGCGAAGGAGACGTGATCGGCCGGATGCCAGTCCTGCATCAGCACCACGTGCCGGAAGCGGTGCTGGAGGTCGTTGATCGGGCCGACCACCGCGTCGCCTTCCGGGACCGGGAGCGCCCCGCCCGGCAGGAAATCGACCTGCACGTCGACGACGAGGAGCAGGTCGGCGCTGCCGGGCGTCATGGTCGCCTGCCTCAGGGCAGCATCACGATCGAGCCGGTGGTCTCCCGGCCCGCGAGGTCGCGGTGGACCTGCTGCGCCTCGGCCAGCGGGTAGGTGGCGTTGACGGCGATCTTCACCGCGCCGTCGCCGACCACCTTGAACAGGCGGGCGGCCGCCTCCTCCAGGGTGGCGCGGTTCGACGAGAAGGTCGCGAGCGTCGGGCGCGTCACGTAGAGCGAGCCGCGCGGGGCGAGCAGGCCGAGGTCGAGCCCGGTGATCGCCCCCGAGGCCGAGCCGAAGCTCGCCAGCAGGCCGAGCGGCGCGAGGCTGTCCAGCGAGCCCATCAGGGTCGCCTGGCCGACGCCGTCGTAGACCACCGGCACGCCCTTGCCGCCGGTGATCTCGCGCACGCGCTTGGCCACGTCCTCCTCGCGGTAGAGGATGACGTGGTCGCAGCCGTTCCGCTTGGCGAGCTCCGCCTTCTCGGGGCTGCCGGCGGTGCCGATCACGGTGGCGCCGAGGTGCTTGGCCCACTGGCAGGCGATCAGGCCGACGCCGCCGGCGGCCGCCTGCCACAGGATCGTGTCGCCGGGCTTCACCGCGTAGGTCCGGTGCAGCAGGTACTCGACGGTCAGGCCCTTGAGCATCATGGCGGCGGCGGTCTTCTCGTCGACGCCGTCCGGGATCGGCACGGCCGCGGAGGCCGGGATCACCGGCTCCTCGGCGTAGCAGCCGTCCGCCACCGAACCGTAGGCGACCCGGTCGCCGGGCTTGAACTGGCTGACGCCCTCGCCCACCGCAGTGACGGTGCCGGCGCCCTCCTTGCCGGGGGTGTAGGGCATGTGCGGGGACTTGTAGGCGCCGGTGCGGAAGTAGATGTCGATGAAGTTGACGCCGATGGCGGCCTGCTTGACCCGGATCTGCCCGGGGCCCGGCTCGGCCAGGGGCACGTCCTCGAAGCGCATCACCTCGGGGCCGCCATATTCGTAGACCCGGATCGCCTTCGGCATCGTTGGACTCCCGCTCGCCGCCCCACGCGGGGGCGTTGCAGCCCGAGATAACGGACCGCCCGGCGGAGGCAATTTGTTTTTGCCGTCTCGCGCTCCGGTTGTAACTCGCCCGGTCGCGACCCCGTTCTGGATCCGTCGCCGCGGGCGGCCTATCTAGCGACTGCCCTATGTTCGAGCCGAGGTCCGAGATCCATGTCCGGCACCACCCGCACGAGCGCCGACCTCGATCCGCGCCGCCGCCGCCTCCTCTACCGCGCCTGGCACCGGGGCATCCGCGAGATGGACCTGATCATGGGCCGCTTCGCCGATGCCGAGATCGGCGACCTGTCGGAGGCGGAGCTCGACCAGTTCGAGGCGCTGATCGAGGTTCCGGACCGGGACCTGTTCAAGTGGCTGACCGGCGAGGTCGAGACGCCCTCGAACTACGACACGTCGGTCTGGCAGCGCGTGCGGGCGTTCCACCGGCACGACGCGCCGATCCACTCGTGACAGGGACCGCCATGGACGAACCGAAGCCCAATTACGACCACCCGGCCCGGTCGATCGCCACCGAACTCGTGGTGCGCATCATGCTGGAGATGATGGAGCGCTCCGACCCGGCGCTGCGCGGCGAGATCCTGCGGCAGGCGACGGTCCGGGCCGCCGCGATGACCGAGCACATGCCCAACGCGGATTTCTTCCGCGGCCGGGTCGAGGCGGCGCTGGCGGAGATCGTCGGGCCGGACGCGTGACGGGTCCGGTCGGAGGCCTCGATCGCATCCCATCGAAGCTGTCGGCTCTTGCAGACCGCTCCGTCATCACGAGCGGAGCGAGGTGACCCAGGGTGGCGCGACTTCGGAACCGTGGCGCTGCCCTGGATCGCTCCGCGACGCTCGCGAAGACGGCAGCCGTTCCACGCCGTACCAGAACCACCATATAGGGTGGGCTCAGCCGCCCAGACGCTTCCGTCGGGACGCTTTATCGCGGCGGCCCGATCGGCTAACGCCACCCGACCTCCTCCCCTGACGCGCCCGGCGGGCCTCCCCGCGAAAGACCCGATGGCCAAGCCTCAGCCGAAGCCCCCCGCCCCCGCCGCCAAGCCGCCGGTCGCGCGCTTCGCGCTGCCGAAATCCTCCGCGCTCGCCCGGGCGATCGACGCCCTCAAGCGCGGCGACAGCCCGGTCCTGGCGAACGCCCCGGAGGGCTTCGACGCGCTGGCGCTCGCCGACCTCGCCCGTGCCCTGGCGCCCACCGTCGACGCACCGGCCGTGCTGGTGCACGTGGCGCGCGATTCCGGGCGCTCGGCCGCGTTCCAGGCGGCTTTGGGCTTCGTCGCGCCCGAGATGGACGTGATGAGCCTGCCGGCCTGGGACTGCCAGCCCTACGACCGGGTCTCGCCGACCACCGCCGTCGCCGCCGCCCGGATGACGGCGCTCGCCCGCCTCGCCCGCACCCGCTCGGCCGAGGACAGGCCGCGCATCCTCTGCACCACCGTCAACGCCCTGGTGCAGCGGGTCCCACCCCGCGCCCACATCGCCAAGGAGGCGTTCTCGGCGGCGATCGGCAACGTCGTGGCGATGGACGACGTGGTGGCCTGGGTCGAGGCCAACGGCTTCCTGCGCACCGGGACGGTGCGCGACACCGGCGAGTACGCGGTCCGCGGCGGCATCCTCGACCTGTCGCCCCCGGGCCTGCCGGCCCCGATCCGCCTCGACTTCTTCGGCGACACGCTGGAATCGATCCGCGCCTTCGACCCGGAGACGCAGCGCACCACCGGTCAGCTCCGCTCCCTCGACCTGATGCCGATGAGCGAGGTCCAGCTCACCACCGAGACGATCCGGCGCTTCCGCCAGAACTACATCCAGAGCTTCGGCGCGGCGACCCGGGACGACCGGCTCTACGAGACGGTGAGCGAGGGGCGGCGCTACGCCGGCCTCGAGCACTGGATGCCGCTGTTCTACGACCACCTCGACACGCTGTTCGACTATCTCGGCGGCGTGCCGCTGGTCTTCGATCCCCAGGTGGAGGACGCCGCCGCCGAGCGGATCAGCCTAGTCCAGGACTATTACCAGGCCCGCGAGGGCGCGATGAAGACGCCGCAGCCCGGCGTCGCCCCCTACAAGCCGCTGCCGCCCCGCGCCCTCTACCTGACGCCGAACGAGCTGAAGGAGCGGATCGCCACCGCCACCGTGGCGCGGCTGACGCCCTTCGCGCAGCCCGAATCGCCCGAGCGCGCCGTGATCGATTGCGGCGCCAAGGCCGGACGAAGCTTCGCCCCCGAGCGGGCCGACGAGACTGCCAGCGTGTTCGACGCCGCGGTGGCGCATATCCGCGATCTCCAGGGATCCGGTCATCACGTGATCCTGGGAGCCTGGTCCGACGGCTCCCGCGACCGGCTCTGCGGCGTGCTCACCGACCACGGCCTCAGGAAGCCCGTGGCGATCACCCGGCTCACCGACGTCTACGCGCTGAAGCGCGGCACCGACGCGGCGGTGGCGGTCTGGGGCCTGGAGGCGGGCTTCACCGCGGGCGAGCTGGCCGTCGTCTCTGAGGGCGACATCCTGGGCGACCGGCTGGTTCGCCAGAAGCGCAAGGCCAAGCGGCCGCAGGATGTGATCCTGGAGGTGCAGGCGCTCCAGCCGGGCGACCTCGTGGTCCACGCCGACCACGGCATCGGCCGCTTCGTCGGCCTCAAGACGATCCACGCCGCGGGCGCCCCGCACGACTGCCTGGAACTGCAGTATACCGGCGGCCTGCTGCTCCTGCCGGTGGAGAACATCGAGCTCCTGACCCGCTACGGCTCGGAGGATTCCGAGGTCGCCCTCGACCGCCTCGGCGGCGGCGCGTGGCAGGCCCGCAAGGCCAAGATGAAGCGCCGCATCCTCGAGATGGCGGGCGAGCTGATCAAGGTCGCGGCCCAGCGCTTCGTCCGCAAGGCCCCCGCGCTGCAGGCGCCCGAGGGGCTCTACGGGGAGTTCGCCGCCCGCTTCCCGTTCGAGGAGACCGAGGATCAGGCCAACGCCATCGACGCGGTGCTGGACGACCTCAATGCCGGCCGCCCGATGGACCGGCTGGTCTGCGGCGATGTCGGCTTCGGCAAGACCGAGGTGGCGCTGCGCGCCGCCTTCGCGGCGGCGATCTCCGGCAAGCAGGTGGCGGTGATCGTCCCGACCACCCTGCTCGCCCGCCAGCACTACCGGACCTTCGCCGAGCGCTTCAAGGGCCTGCCGGTCCAGGTGGCGCAGCTCTCGCGCTTCGCCTCCGCGGCGGAGATGAAGCAGACCCGGGCGGGGCTCGCCGCCGGCACGGTCGACATCGTGGTCGGCACGCACGCGCTCTTGGCGAAGAACATCGCCTTCAAGGATCTCGGCCTGATCATCGTGGACGAGGAGCAGCATTTCGGCGTCGCCCACAAGGAGCGGCTGAAGGCGCTCCAGGCCGACGTCCACGTGCTGACGCTGTCGGCGACGCCGATCCCGCGCACGCTCCAGCTCGCCATGACGGGGGTGCGCGAGCTCTCGATCATCGCCACGCCGCCGGTCGACCGGCTGGTGGTGCGCACCTTCGTGACGCCGTTCGACCCGCTGACCATCCGGGAGGCGCTGCTGCGCGAGCGCTACCGCGGCGGCCAGTCCTTCTACGTGGTCCCGCGGATCGAGGATCTGGCGGAAGTCAAAAAATTCCTCGACGCCGAGATGCCCGAGATCAAGGTCGCGGTCGCCCACGGCCAGATGGCGGCGGGCCAGCTCGAGGACGTGATGACGGCCTTCTACGAGGGCAAGTTCGACGTGCTGCTCTCGACCACGATCGTGGAATCGGGCCTCGACATCCCCACCGCCAACACGCTGATCGTCCACCGGGCCGACATGTTCGGGCTGGCCCAGCTCTACCAGCTGCGCGGCCGCGTCGGGCGCTCGAAGGCGCGCGCCTACGCGCTGTTCACGACCCCGGCGAACCGCCAGCTCACCGCCCAGGCCGAGCAGCGCCTCAAGGTGCTCCAGAGCCTCGACACGCTGGGCGCGGGCTTCCAGCTCGCCTCCCACGACCTCGACATCCGCGGCGCCGGCAACCTGCTCGGCGACGCCCAGTCGGGCCACATCAAGGAGGTCGGCTACGAGCTCTACCAGCAGATGCTGGAGGACGCGGTGACGGCGCTGAAGGCCGGCATCGAGGACGTGCCCGAGGAGGCGTGGTCGCCGACCATCGCGCTCGGCGCACCGGTCACGATCCCGGAGGATTACGTCGAGGATCTCGGGGTGCGGCTCGCCCTCTACCGGCGGCTCGCCACCATCCAGGACGACGCCGAGATGGAGAGCTTCGGCGCCGAGCTGATCGACCGGTTCGGGCCGCTGCCGCCGGAGGTGGAGCAGCTCCTCAAGATCGGCACGATCAAGATCCTCTGTCTCAAGGCGAACGTCGAGAAGGTCGAGGCGGGGCCGAAGGGCGTGGTGGTCCATTTCCGCGACCGGTCCTACGCCAACCCGCAGGGGCTGGTGGCCTACGTCGCCGAGCAGGCCTCCTTCGCGAAGGTGCGACCCGACATGAGCGTCGTGTTCGTGCGCGAGCTGAATACCGTCCCGGCGCGGCTCAAGACCGCCACCGAGGTGCTGCGTAGCCTCGTGACGATCGCCGGGCGGGGGAAGAAGGCGGCGTGACGGTGGGCACGGTCGCGCGATCGTTGCGCGTCCGGCCCATCTCTGCTCTCTCGTGACGACGGTCAGGAGACGCGTGGATGGCAAACCCGGCGCAGGTCACCGGCGCGCCCGAGCCGGTGAAAGCCGCGCCGGGCGCCTTCCTCACGCCCCTGTTCACCGACCGGCGCATCGCCGCGGTGCTCGGGCTCGGCTTTGCGCAAGGCATCCCGTTCCTGCTCGTCTACGCGACCCAGTCGGCGTGGCTCGTCCAGGCGAAGGTGCCGCTCGCCACGATCGGGCTGATGAGCGAGCTCACCATCGCCTACAAGCTCAAGTTCCTCTGGGCCCCCTTCCTCGACCGCCACGACGCGCCGCTCATCGGCCGCTGGCTCGGGCGCCGCCGCGGCTGGATCGTCGCCACACAGATCCTCGTCGCCCTGGCGCTCGCGGGCGTCGCCTTCGGCGACCCGGCCCACTGGCTCGCCTGGACGGTAGCGTTCTCCCTGGTGCTCGGCGTCGCGGGCGCCACCCAGGACGTGGTGATCGACGGCTGGCGCATCACCGCCGCGCCGCCCGAGCAGCAGGCGCTGATGTCGTCCTGGTCGGAGATCGGCTACCGGATCGGCAATCTCGCGGCGGGGGCGGGCGCCCTCTACCTGTCCGACGCGTACGGGTGGCGCGCCGCCTACCTGTGCATGGCCGCGCTCATGGCCCCCGGCACGGTCGCGGCCCTGCTGGCGCCGGAGCCCCCCGCCCCCGAGACGCCCGCCACCGGCGGCTTCGTCGAGACCGTCTGGGCGCCGATCCGCGACCTCCTCGCCCGGCTCGGGCCGCTCGCCGTGCCGGTGCTCGCTCTCGTCGCGGGCTTCCGGATGCCCGGCTACGTCTCGAACGCCATGGCGATTCCGCTGTTCAAGACGCTCGGCTACTCCAACACCGACATCGCCACCGTCACGAAGCTGTTCGGCTTCTGGATCGCGCTCGGCGGGACGTTCCTCGCCAGCGCCATCATCCCGCGGATCGGCATGATGGCGAGCCTGCTGATCGGCACCGTCACGGCCTCCGCCTCGCACCTCGCGCTGGCCTACCTCGCGTGGCACGGCGGCCACGGCGGGGCGGCGTTCTGGACCTTCGCGCTCACCGTCGGGATCGACGGCTTCGCCTACGCCTTCGCGTCGATCGTGCTGATCACCTACATGTCGCGGCTCTCGGCCACCGCCCACGCGGCGAGCCAGTACGCCCTGCTGACCTCGCTCTGCGCCCTGCCCGGCAGCCTGCTCGCCGGGTTCTCGGGCTTCGTGATCGAGTGGACCGGGTTCCCATGGTTCTTCGTCGGCACGTCGCTCATCGGCGTGCCGGTGGCCCTGCTCTGCCTGCTGGTCGCGCGCCGGCACGGGCCGATGGAGGCCTCGGCGGAGGCGCCCGGGGACGCGCCGAATCGGGCCACCTGAGGCTGTGTCCCAACACGGGAACGCGCGCGCAAACTGTCCCTTTAGCGGGGATTAACCACACCGCGGCTTAATGGGGTGGACGGTTGATGTCCTCCCCAGACGGGCGACCCGGACCACGTGCGCGAGAACGGCTCTCGCGGGCGAACGGCGACGGCTGCCCAGGGGAAGCGCGTACGCGAGTTCCCGAATGGCCCAGGCTGCGTTGTCCCTCGCCGCGTTCCAGACCGCGTATCCGAGCGCGGAACCCCGGCGACCGGCGCCCCCGCGCCTCACCTACGTCGAGACCGTCTACGATCCGGTCGTCCGCACCCGGGCGCCCTACCCGAGCGCCATGCGGCGCGCCCGCCGCCGCGCCCGGCTGACGGCGCTCATCGCCCTCACCGGCGCGACCCTGGCCGGCTGGGCCGTGTTCAGCCACCCGCAGGGGCCGGCCCGCCCCGACGCGCAGACCGTCGCGGCGGCCGGGCCGACCGCCGCCCCGGTCCCGCAGGCCGTGGCG
>NZ_BBUX01000066.1:0-33687 GCF_000974725.1 Methylobacterium sp. ME121 | reverse complement strand
CTGGGACGACCTGCCGGCGGCGCTTCCCGGGACCGGCCTCCTCGTCAACACCACGTCCCTGGGCATGAAGGGCCAGCCGCCCCTCGCCGTCGACCTGTCGCCCCTGCCGGCGGACGCGGCCGTGGCCGACATCGTCTACGCGCCCCTGGAGACGGCGCTCCTGGCGGCGGCGCGCCGGCGGGGGCTCGCCGCCGTGGACGGGCTCGGCATGCTGCTGCACCAGGCGGTGCCGGGTTTCGAGGCGTGGTTCGGCCCGCGCCCCCGCGTCACCCCGGAGCTGCGCGACCGGATCGTGGCGGACCTCGCTGGATGATGCCGACGGCCGGATCCGGACCCGTCATCCTCGGGCTCACGGGCTCGATCGGCATGGGCAAGTCGGCCACGGCCCGGATGTTCGCGGAGCGCGGCGTCCCGGTCCACGACGCCGACGCCGCCGTCCACGCCCTCTACGGGCCGGGCGGCGCGGCCGCGGCGGCGATCGGCGCGGCCTTTCCCGGCGTGCTCGGCGCGGACGGCGGCGTCGACCGGGCGCGGCTGCGCGCCGCGGTGCTCGGTTCGCCGGACCGGATGGCGGCGCTGGAGGCCATCGTGCATCCCCTGGTCCGGGCGGCCAGCGCGGAATTCCTGGCGCGGCACGCGGCGGCGGCGCTGGTCGTCCTCGACGTCCCGCTCCTCTACGAGACCGGCGGCGAGGACCGCTGCGACGCGGTCGCGGTGGTGAGCGCCCCGCCCGAGATCCAGCGCGAACGGGTGCTCGCCCGACCCGGCATGACCGAGGCGGCCCTCGCGGCGATCCTCGCCAAGCAGATGCCCGACGCCGAGAAGCGCGCCCGGGCGGATTTCGTCATCGACACGGGCCGGGGTTTCCCCGCCGCCGAGGCCGAGGTGGCGCGGATCGTCGAGCGCCTGACAACGCCCCGTGCGAAGCCGCACGCCGGCAACGGATGACGCGCTGGGCGGATTGAATATCTGCGGTTGCGTTCCGGGGGGAACACGAACTGCGGGATGGACGTGATGGCGCGGCGCTGGGGCGGGATCGATCGCGTTCGGTCAGGCGGCATCCGGGCCGCAACCCTCCTCGCGCTGCTGGCGGCCGTGCCCGCGCAGGCCCAGTACGCCGCCCGCTGCCCGCCGCCGAAGAAGTTCGCGGCCGGTGCCTGCGTCACCGCCTGCCCGGGCGGCTACGAGGACCGGGGGCCGGTCTGCGTCTACCGCAACACCTCCCGCTAGGCGGGGCGGCCGACGGGCGATGGACGGGGACGGCCGTGCAGGGCGGGTTAACCGTCCGGGCTTATCCGGCTAGGGTCCGTCCCCATCCCCGCGAGCCGCGAGACCCATGCTGCGCGAGATCGTCCTCGACACCGAGACCACCGGCACGGAGGCGAAGGGAGGCGACCGGCTGATCGAGATCGGCGCGGTGGAGCTCCTCAACCACATCCCCACCGGCCGGACCTTCCACCGCTACTGCAACCCGCAGCGCCCGGTCTCCGAGGGCGCGTTCAACGTCCACGGCCTGTCCGACGCGTTCCTCGCCGACAAGCCGGTCTTCGCCGAGATCGTCGGCGAGTTGCTGGCGTTCCTGGCCGACGGGCGGCTCGTCATCCACAACGCGCCCTTCGACGTCGGCTTCCTCAACATGGAATACGCCCGGCTCGGCGCGAACGCCCCGCCGCCGATCCAGCTGGAGGACGTGGTCGACACCCTGCCGATGGCCCGGCGCAAGCACCCGGGCGCGGCCAACAACCTCGACGCCCTCTGCGCCCGCTACGGCATCGACAACACCCGGCGGACCAAGCACGGGGCGCTCCTCGACGCGCAGATCCTGGCCGAGGTCTACGTCGAGCTGCTCGGCGGCAAGCAGACCAGCCTCGGGCTCCTGGAGGCCGAGAAGGCTGCCCCGGCGGCCGGATCGACCGCCCTGGCGGCGGCCCCGGCGGCACCCCGTCCCTACCGCAGCCGCCTTACGGATGCGGAGCGCGCCCGCCACGACAGCTTCCGCGCGAGCCTCGGTCCCGCCGCGATCTGGGCCGACTACATCGGCGCGGACGATCCGGTCTGATCCGCCCGCCAGAGCCCCCGCTCCGTGCGCGGCACCGGCTGTTGCCGCATCGCACAGGGGCGTTTAGTGCAATGCACAAAACGCCGTCGGCGCACCATCTCTCGGGATGGCGGGGGCTGGTCCACGCGGTGGCACGGGCGTGCCGGGTCCGGCCGTGACGGAGATGCTGAGGCAGTGAGGCGCGCACGCATGACCGAGGATTTCGGCAGTCGCGACGGACAGCGCGACGACAGGACCGGCCCGTCACCCTTCGCCGACATGATCGAGGCCACCCGCCTGACCGGCCTGGGCCGGCTCGAGGAGGCGACCGCCCTCATCCAGCGCAGCCTCGGGGGTCAGAAGCCCCCGCCCGCCGATCCGTCGGCCGCGCCGCAGCCTGCCGCCGAGACGCGGAATCCCGCGGCGGAGTCCGGGACGCGGATGCGCGAGGTGGTGGGGCAGGTCGTGCGCGGGCTCGCGCCGGTGCTGAAGGGCCTGGGCAACCCGCTGCGGCCGCCGGCCCCGCCGCCCGCCGACCGGGCGGGCGGGACCGGGGGCCGCTTCGTGGCGCTGACCCACGCCGAGCCCGCCGGCACCCGCGAGTACAAGCTGTTCATCCCGAGCCACCCCGACCGGCCGGCGCCGCTGATCGTGATGCTGCACGGCTGCACGCAGAATCCGGACGATTTCGCCGCCGGCACCGGCATGAACACCCTCGCCGAGCGCGCCGGCGTGTTCGTGGCCTACCCGGCCCAGAGCCGCCAGGCCCACGCCCAGCGCTGCTGGAACTGGTACGAGCCCCGGGACCAGGGCCGCGGCGCGGGCGAGCCGGCCATCATCGCGGGCCTCACCCGCGCGATCATGGCGGAGCACGCGATCGACCCGGCCCGGGTCTACATCGCCGGCCTGTCGGCGGGGGGCGCCGCCGCCCTCAACATCGCCCGCGCCTACCCGGATCTCTACGCCGCCGTCGGCGTGCATTCGGGCCTCGCGGCCGGCTGCGCCCGGGATCTCGGCTCGGCGCTGATGGCCATGCAGGTCGGTGCACCGGGCCTCGGCGCTCCGACCGCCTTCGGCACCCCCGCGCCCGCCGCCCGCGTCCCGACGATCATCTTCCACGGCGAGGACGACGGCACGGTGAGCGTGCGCAACGCCGACCAGGTGCTCGCCCAGGCCAAGGTCGCCGGGCTGACGCCCCGGTCGGAGACGTTCGAGGGCCGCGGCCATCCCTTCACCCGCACCCGCTACCGGGACGAGGCGGGCCGGGTCGTGGTCGAGGATTGGCGGGTGCGCGGCGCCGGCCACGCCTGGTCGGGCGGCCGCCCCGACGGCAGCTACACGGATCCCGAGGGGCCCGACGCGTCCCGGGCGATGCTCGACTTCTTCGCCGAGCACCGGCTGGGACCGGCGCGGCGCCCGTGAGGGATTTCCGGCTGCCGCGCGCCCCGGCGGGTTGTCAGGGCGCGGCCCTGATGTATCGCAGGGCTCTGCCCTGCCCCCACAAAAGGTCCCGGACCTTTTGAATCCAGGACCGTCCATGACCAGCACCCCCGCACCGATCCCGACCCTCCAGGGTCTCGCCGAGGTCGCCGACCGGTACGACCTGATCCTCTGCGACGTCTGGGGCGTGCTGCACGACGGCCAGACGGCCCACGGGGCCGCCGGCGAGGCGCTGATCCGGTTCCGCGACCTCCCGGGCGCGCGGCCGCGCCGGGTCGTCCTCGTCTCGAACGCGCCCCGGCCCGGCGACGGCGTCGGCCGCATCCTCGACCGGTTCGGCGTGCCGCGGGAGGCCTACGACGCGATCCTGACCTCGGGCGACCTCACCCACGACCTGATCGCCGCGCGCCCGGGCGCGCGGATCCGGCATCTCGGTCCCGAGCGCGACCTCGGCATCTTCCAGGGGCTCGACCTCAGCCTCGTCCCGGAGACGGAGGCCGACCTCGTCGTCTGCACCGGCCTGTTCGACGACCGCAGCGAGACCCCGGACGATTACCGGCCGGAGCTGGAGCGCCTGGCCGCCCGCGGGCTGACGATGATCTGCGCCAATCCCGATCTCGTCGTGGAGAGCGGCAACCGCCTGATCCCCTGCGCGGGCCTGCTCGCGGCGGCCTACGCGGAGATCGGCGGCCCCGTGGTGTACGCCGGCAAGCCGCACCGCCCGGTCTACGAGGCGGCGCTCGCCAAGGGGGCGGCGCTCACCGGGGCCGCGGTGGATCCGGCACGGGTCTTGGCGATCGGCGACGCGATCCGCACCGACATCGCCGGCGCCCGCGGCTTCGGCCTCGCGAGCCTGCTGGTGGCCCGCGGCATCCACGCGGAGGAACTCGGCGTCACGGCCGCGCATCACCGGCTGGGCGACGTGGCGGAATGGCTCGGCCGGCAGGCGGTGCATCCGGACGCGGTGATCGAGCGGCTGGTCTGGTAGCGCCCGACCCGCCGACGCGGGCCGGCCTCGCGCGTATTGCCGCCAGTCTAACCCTCTGAAATCCGCGACAAGCTTGACACCGCGCGGGAAATTGCGTGCATTCGCGCGTGTGAATCGGTCCCGCGCGCAGCAATCAGCCCCGACATCCGCTTCGCGTGCCGGACGATTCGACCGGAAGACCTGTCCGGTCGCGGCGCGCGCGACGATCGGGGCCGGCGAGACGGCGGGTCTTGCGTGACCCTGGTCTCCGGACTGCCCGACTTCCTGCTCTATCTCGGCACCGCGGCCGGGCTGATCGGCCTCTACCTGCTGATCTACACCCTCGCCACCGCGCACAACGAGCTCGCGCTGATCCGCCGGGACGTGACGGCGGCCGCCGTCGCGCTGGGCGGGAGCCTGGTCGGCTTCACCCTGCCGCTGGCGGTGGCCATCTACAACGCGGCGTCCCTGCTCGACTGCCTGGTCTGGGGGCTGATCGCCCTCGTGATCCAGATCGCGATCTACTGGCTCGTGCGCCTCGCGGTGCCGGACCTGTCGCGGCGCATCGAGGAGGACCGCGCCGCCGCCGCGATCCTCCTCGGCGCGGCCTCGCTGGCGGGGGGCGTCGTGAACGCCGCCTCGATGACCTATTGAGGGGCCGGTGACGGAGACCGCGCCAGCTCCCGACGCGGCCCCCGATGCTGCCGGCCGCGCCGCCGGCGGGTCCGCGACCGGCTTCGCCGCCGCCCGCCGCTCCAAGCGCTCGGCCGCCGTGTCTCTGGTCCTGGTCGCGGGCGCCGGCGCGGCCGCCCTGACGCTCGGCGGCCTCGACCCGTCCCAGCGGGAGGAGGAGGCGCTCGTCTACGGGACGCTCGGCGCCTGCATCGCCCAGCAGCTGCGCGGCGCCGAGGCCTGCATCGCCGCCTACACGAGCGCGCAGGAGACCTACGCGGCGACGGCGCCGCGCTACGAGACCGAGGCCGATTGCCAGCGCCACCACGGGACCGGCGGCTGCACGCCGGGCGCGCAGGTCACGGAGGCCGCGCGCGGCCGCTACCTGCCGGTGATGGCCGCCTTCATGATGGGGCGGACGGACGCGCAGGACCTGCCGGTCCAGCCGCTCTACCCGCACGCGCCCGAGGAGGAGCGCGACGAGGCCGGGACCGCGACGGCCGGGCACAGGGGCGGCTACTGCACCGGTGCGGGCGGCCGGGTCGCCTACGCGGGCGGCGCCTCGCGGGTCCACGTCCCCGCCTCGGTCGCCCGCACCGCGAGCACGACGAGCACGACGACGAGCACGACCCCGCGCACGGTCAGCCGCGGCGGCTTCGGCGGCACCGGGCGGGCGACGGCGTTCTCCGGAGGCTCGGGCGGCCGCGCGGGCGGGTTCGGCGGCGGCTGATGCGCCGCGTGCCGATCCCGGAGCGGCCCGACTGGCGGCTCCACGCCGCGCGCGCCGGCTTCACCTTCCACACGTTCGACGGCGCCCCCTACTGGGACGAGAGCGCCTACTACGCCTTCAGCCTCGCGGAGATCGAGGACGCCATCGAGGCGCCGAGCGCCGCGCTGCACGACCTCTGCCTCGCCTTCGTGGACCGGGCGGTCCGGGACGCGGCGATCCTCCGCTCGCTGCGGATCCCGGAGCACGCCTGGGACGCGATCCGGGCGAGCTGGGCGCGGCGCGATCCCAGCCTGTACGGGCGCTTCGACTTCAGCTACGGCGGCGACGGGCCGGCCAAGCTCCTGGAGTACAACGCCGACACGCCCACCGCCCTCTACGAGAGCGCGGTTTTCCAGTGGCTGTGGCTGGAGGACGGGCTGGCGCGGGGACGCCTCCCCGCCGGCGCCGATCAGTTCAACACCCTGCACGAGGCGCTGGTGGCGCGCCTCGCCGCCGTGGCGCCCCCGGAGGGCGTCGCCTTCGCGGGCTTCCCCGACGCGCCGGAGGATCGCGGCACGCTGGCCTATCTCCAGGACTGCGCGCTGCAGGCCGGCCGCCCCGCCCCCTTCCTGCCGGTCGAGGCGATCGGGCTCGCGGAGGACGGGCGCTTCGTGGACGCGGCCGGCATCCCGATCGGCTGCCTGTTCAAGCTCTACCCGTGGGAGTGGATGTTCGCCGACCCGTTCGGCCGGGCGGTCGGCGCGGCGGCGACCCGCTTCCTGGAGCCGCCCTGGAAGGCGGTGCTCTCCAACAAGGGGCTGCTGGCCCATCTCTGGGCGATGGCGCCGGGCCATCCCAACCTGCTGCCGGCCTTCTTCGAGGAGGACCCGGCCAAGGCCGCGCTGGGCCGGAGCTTCGTGAGGAAACCCCTCTACGGCCGCGAGGGCGCCAACGTGCTGATCGTGCGCGACGGCGCCGTCGCGGCGCGCGACGAGGGTCCCTACGGCGGCGAGGGCTACGTGCGGCAGGCCCTGGCCGCGCTGCCCGATTTCGACG
Organism: Methylobacterium sp. ME121; assembly: GCF_000974725.1. Classification (NCBI taxonomy): domain Bacteria; kingdom Pseudomonadati; phylum Pseudomonadota; class Alphaproteobacteria; order Hyphomicrobiales; family Methylobacteriaceae; genus Methylobacterium; species Methylobacterium sp. ME121. Next base: position 26,805 of record NZ_BBUX01000066.1, on the reverse strand, counting down.
GCCGCCGCGCGCTGGTCGGCAGCTGGATGGTCGGCGACCGGCCCGCCGGCCTGTGCCTGCGCGAGTCGGACGGCCTCATCACGACCGACCGGGCCCGGTTCGTGCCGCACCTCATCGCGCCGTGACCGGGTGCGGGTCGCGGGTCCGGGTCGCCTGTCACCGGTCCAGCGCCGCGAGCTCCCGCCGCATATTCGATCGCGCGGGCCCCTCCAGCTCGGCCCGGGCCCGGTCGGTGACGAACAGCGGCCGGCCGGACTCGAGGGTCCCCCGCAGGAAGGCCGCGCGCCCCCGCCGGTAGGCGGCCGCGCCCACGAACGGGACGAATTCCCGCGCCACGCCGGCGGCGTAGCCGTCGTAGGCGGCCGGCGCCGCCCCCAGGATCGCCATGTCCATGTCGAGGAAGACCGCGACGTCCGCGGCGAGCGCGGCCGGCAGGCCGTCCGGGACGGCGTGCCGCTCGGTCGCCAGGATCATCGTCTCGGCCGCCGCCAGCGCGGGCGCCGGGACCGCGCCGTCCAGCAGCGCCCGCAGGAGCGCGGCGCTGCGGCGCTCGTTGTCCGGGGCGCCCGGCCGGTAGACGGCGTCGTGGAACCAGATCGCCAGTTCCACCGCGTCGGGATCCCGGACCGTCCCGCGGCGGGCGCGGAACGCCTCCAGGAGCGCGTCGATATGCGCTTGGCCGTGATAGACGCGATGCGGCTCGGCCAGCCGGGCGCGCAGGTCAGCCAGGATGCGGGGATGGCCGTCGAGCATCGGCCGATCCTCTACCCGATCCGCCTCCGCGGGACGAGGCGGGATCGCGCCGCCGGTGCGGGGCGTCGCGGGCGCGCCGGGACGACCGGACGATGCGGCCCAGCGGCTGTCCCGGCCCGGTCCCCGGGGGCGGGCTTCCGGACGCCGCGATAGACGTTCCCGGCCTCGACCTCCGACATCGCGCGAGATCATCGTCCCGGTGGCGATGATCGGGGATGTGATCGTCGATCTCTCCGATAAACGGTCGCTGTCGATCCCGTGAGATCTATTGGGCGCGATCGACCCGATCCCGCGTCTGGTCTTCGCGCAGATCGCCGGCTACACGGGAACAACCCATCCGGAGGATCCCCCGCGCCCATGAGAGCGACGACCCTGAGAACGACGACTTGGTTGATGCTGGCGGCGCTGCTCGCGGCCGCCCCGGCCCGCGCGCAGGCCCCCGCCCCGTCGCCGGCGGGGCCGACGACCAAGCCCGAGAGCGACCCCGCGCAGGAGACGATCCGCAAGCTCAACGCCTATGTCGGCCTCCTCAACCGGACCCTGCGGGCGCAGGAATCGCTCAGCCGCTATCAGAGCTGGGTCAACATGAAGACCGGCCCGACCGGCCGCGAGCGGACCATCTACGGCCTCTACGGGCTCTACGACGTGCGCGGCGAGATCGCGAAGGCGGAGGCCGCGACGGCGCAGCCGCCCGCGATGCCGGACCTCGACGGCGCCGTGAAGAGCTACATCGCCGCCTATCAGGCGCTCGCCCCGACGGTCACCGAGGCGGAGGGCTACTACGAGCGGCAGGATTACCGCGCGGACAAGATGGAGCAGGGCAAGGCGCTCCACGCCAAGCTCGCCGTCGCGGGGCCGGCCTTCCTGGCGGCGCGCGCCAGGGTCGAGGCCGCGCTGCGGGTCGAGAAGGAGAAGAGCGACGCGCTGGAACTCGCCGCCCTCGAGGCGCGGGAGGGTCGCAAGGCGCGCTGGCACGTCGCGAACGTGATGACCGCGTGCCGCAAGGTCATGGACCTGCTGCCCACCGACGCCGAGCCGGTCGTCGAGATGGCGGCCTTCGAGGCCGCGCTCGGGCGCTACGCCGCCGCCGTGAAGGACATGGACGGGTACAGCGCCGCCAACCCGAACTCCTTCCACGTGTTCGAGAGCCGGCCGCGCGCGCTCCTGGGCAAGCTGCGCGAGTTCGACGCCAAGCTCGCCAAGGCCAAGGGCGACGCCCGGCGCGGCGCCGGGCGCGACGTGACCTGGATCGTGAACGACTACAACATGATGGTGTCGACCGCGCAGACGGCCACGACCTTCTCGCGGTGACCGGAGGCGCCCGGGACCCGGGGCGCCGTCAGCGGGTGCTCCGGGCCGGTTCCGTCGGGCGCAGCGAGGTCGCGGCCGCGGTGACGGCCGCCCGCCACCGCGCCTGCTCGGCCGCGGGGTAGCGGACGCGCAGGGTGACGAAGGCGCCGCCGCGGCCGCCCGCCAGGAGGGTCTTCCGGTACAGGATTCCGGCCGCCGTCGTGCAGGAGAACACGATCCAGCCGGGCTTGCGCGCCGCGTATTCGGGCGGCTGCCGCAGGCAGGTCTGCCGATCCGCTGCCACGACGGCGTCGAGATTCTGGTCGCGCGCGGCGTTCAGGCCCGACACCGTCAGCTGCAGGTGGCCGTCGGCCGAGTGGAAGGCCTGCCCGTCGCCGTTGTCCGGCGGTGGCTCCGCGACGAGGTCGGCGGGCACGTCGACGGAGAAGCCGAAACGGGCGTTGACCACGTGCCGCAGCGCGGGCGTGTCCGACAAGGCCCGGCTCCAGTCGCGCCGGACCCGCGCGATCCGCGCGGTGTAGGCGCGCGTCAGGCAGGCCGTGTCCGGGCAGGCGTCGCGGACCCGCGCGCGCCAGCGCGCGTGGTCCTCGCCGAAGGTGTCGATCGCCTGGCCGGTCTCCCCGTCGACCCCGCGTGTCTCGCCCACGATCCTGTCGAACAGGCGCCTGAGTTCGTCGTCCAGCCGCGTCAGGGCGGGGTCGGCACAGATCAGCGTCTCGACCCTGCCCCGATTCCCGGCGCAATCCGGGGCCGCCCGGGCGGAGGGGACGCCCGCGCCCGCGCCGAGGCCGAGCGCCAGCACGCGCAGCACGGCCGGCCATCGCGGCGGCCGCGCGGTCGCGCGATGCGCGCGCGGGGTGCTCGGCACGGCCGCGCTCACAGGCTGTCATCCTCGATCCTGACGAGCGTCCAGCAGGCCGCCCGGCGAAACGTGTAGGTGATCTGCAGGCCCGTATCGGGCTTGAACAGCTTGACGCGCATCGCGTCGGCCCCCGCGGCGCTCAGCGCCTGTTTCAGGCCGTCGGTCTTCTGCGTCCGGAGGCTCGGCATCAGCGGGAAGCGCAGCGCGTCGGCGCCGAGCATCGTCGTCACCGGCTTCGGTTCGGGCTCGGCCTCGGGATCGATCGTGTCGCTGCGCAGGGGCACGGCGACGAACGCCTTCTGGACCGCGACGTCGTCGGCGAAGGCGGCCAGGAAACCCGGGAAGTCCCGCGCGGGACAGGCCGGCGCCGCCTGGGCGCCCACGGTGCCGAGCGCGGCGAGCGCGCCGACGAGGCCCGGTCGGAGGATCGATCGGACGCCTGATCGCGCGCTCGGGCGCGCCGGACGAGCTTGGATACGCACGGAATCCCTCCTGTGGCGGTCTGGACGTGATCGGCAGTACAATCTCGGCCGGCACGGGCCGTCGGGTCTGCGCGGCGCGGGATCCGGGTCGTCGCGGCCGGCCGCCGGGCCCGCCGGATCCGGGCAGCGTGGCACGCCGCCGCTCATCGGCCCGCCGTGGTCTTGAGCAGCAGGACGTCGATGTCGCGCCGGGGCACGTAATCCGTCGCGACGCTCTCGAAGGTCGTCGGGCCCGTCTTGCGGACGCCGGTGCCGCAGAACGACACGAGCGTCGCGGGATCGCCCTTGTCCACGGTCAGCTTGAACGTGCCGATCGGCCCGGCCCAGTTGCCGCCGGAGGTGATCACGTAGGACAGGTACTGCTCGAAGGCCTGGATTCCCCGCCCGCCCGCCGCCTCGACCCTGCGGGCGAGCGCCTGGGCCGCCTTCAGGAAGGCCGCGTCCGTGCAGTATTTCCGCGCGTACTCGGCCCTCTCGTCGGCGCCCTCGGTCGCGGTACCGAACGACAGGCTGGACAGGCCGCCGAGGCCCGGAACGTAGCTCTGCCGGACGACGACGTCGCGTCCCGCCGGGAAGATCTGCCGGCGCCAGAACTTCGACCGCAGGGTCCAGACCGGGAACAGGCTCGTCGTGCCGTTGCCCATCTCCTGGGCCACCAGGAGGCCGTCGGCCACGAGGCGGCGGCGCTGATCCTCGCTCAGGGCCGCCAGAGCGGCCTCGGTGGCCTCGACCGTCGGGACGAGGGGGATGCCGAGGCTCCTCAGCCGCCCGGTCACCTCGACCTCCGGCTTGCCGGCCGGCGTGACGAAGGCGCGCTGCTCGACCTGCGAGTCGACCGGCCGGCCGTCGACCTCGGTGGTGAAGCGGAGGAAGTTGTCGTGCTTCGGGTCGGCGATGTTGAGCATCGCGTCGGGACCGCCGGATATGTCGGGCATCGGGAACGCGATCGTCGTCTCGACGTCCCGGTCGGTCAGGTTGTGGAAGCGGTAGGCGATCCGCACCGCCTTCTCGGACAGGAAGAGGTCCTCGGAGACGAGGGCGATCCGGTCCGTCTTCTCCAGGACGAGGCCGCCGGCCGCGAGGGCCGCGACGCTGTCGTCGGCCCGGACCGGACGCGGCAGGGCCGTCGACAGGATCGCCGGTAGGAACGCTGGCAGGAGCGCCGGCAGCAGCAGGGCGAGGCGCGGGGTGCGGGGCGTGGCTGGGGTTCGCACGGCTGTCGGGCTCGCTGGTTGGATCCGTCGGTGCGGGGGCGGCGCGGGCTTCGGAAGGTCCGGAGGCCTACGCGGCCCAGGGTGGGTCCCGGCGCGGACACCGCTCGCCCGGGCGCGACACGGGCTTCGATCCGCCGCCCCGCGGCAGCGACAGCTTCGTCCAGACCGTCTTCCGTCGCGGCACACCGGTCCTCCCCGCGGCGCGCCGTCGCGCGCCATCGAATCCCGGCCGGACCGGACGGAAGCTTTCGGGCAGAGTTGAGGCCGATCGCGAGGGCCGTGTCAGGTCGAGGCCGCGAGAAAGCACCGCCGTCAGCGAGACGCGTGGATCCCTAAGCTCCGCGTCGCGGGCTTCGTCCCCGCCGTGACGGGGCGATACAGGCCCGCGCGGCGCCACGAGCGGCAACGGTTATTCTCGAAGATCGTCGCTCATGAGCGATCGAAGGTATTCACGTCCCGGTTCTGCTGCTGAAATAGACCGGCGTCTCGCGCTGTTCCGGTCGTAAGCGCGCGGTCCGGTCCGCGGTCCGGCTCGCGGCCCCGCTCGATTGCGTCGGCGGGACCGTTCGGTCTATCGGCTGACCGGGACGGCCGGCGGCCTCGGGCGCCGGCTCGATCTGCGACGATCTGCGAGGAGCGCGCCCGTGTCAGCCGAAGACGCCCCGATCGGCCGCTTCCCGATCCCCCGCCTGGAGACCTTGCCGGACGACATCCGCGCGCGGATCGAGGCGGTGCAGGAGAAGTCCGGCTTCGTCCCGAACGTGTTCCTGGTGCTGGCCCACCGCCCGGACGAGTTCCGGGCCTTCTTCGCCTACCACGACGCCCTCATGGACAGGCCGGGCAACCTGACCAAGGCCGAGCGCGAGATGATCGTCGTGGCGACCTCGGCCATCAACCAGTGCCAGTACTGCGTGATCGCCCACGGGGCGATCCTCCGGATCCGCGCCAAGGATCCGCTGATCGCCGATCAGGTGGCGATCAACTACCGCAAGGCCGATATCACCGACCGGCAGAAGGCGATGCTCGACTTCGCCATGCTGGTCAGCCAGTCCGCGCACCAAGTCGGGGAGGCCGCGTTCGCGGCGCTCAGGGCTCACGGATTCGACGACGCGGATGCCTGGGACATCGCCGCCATCGCGGCCTTCTTCGGCCTGTCGAACCGGCTGGCGAACGTCACCAGCCTGCGCCCCAACCCGGAATTCTACGCGCTGGGGCGCGGCTGACGGCGCGGCGTCCCCCGCCGCCGGCGAGCCGAGCGCGGGTCCCGATCGTTCGCGCGGCCCGGATCTCGCGATCCAGACCCCAGGGGTGCCGCTCCCCGCAGGCTCGGCGCCCTGGGGCATCGCCGGAGCCCCGCCGTGCGACCTGGCGTCGCGCGCGCGAGGCGGATGAGACGGCTCCCGCCTCCTGAGCCCGGCCCGGACGGCGCGCGCGGACGGGGCGGGCCGTCCCGACCCGTGCTTTAAGCCTATAGGAGCGGCCCGGTTCGGCTGTTAACACGCGTTAAACTCTGCGACTGACCCGGTGAGGAGGCGAATCCCGGCTTGAACCTTCGAAGCGGCGCGGCCCCGCGTCTCGACCTGAGCGCGTGCGATCGCGAGCCCATCCACATCGTCGGCAGCGTCCAGCCGCACGGGTTCCTGCTCGGCCTCGAGGCCCGGTCCCTCACCATCGTCCAGGCGAGCGCCAACGCCCCCGCGGCGGCTACGGTCGGAACCGTGCTCGACGCGGCCCTGCCCGACCTCGCGGCCGTCGTCCGCCACCATCTCGCGGCGGCCGAGCCCCAGGACGGCGCCCTCTATCTCCGGACCGTGACGCTGGAGACCGGCGGCGGCCGTCAGGCCTACGAGGTCGCGGCTCACCGGGTCGACGATCTCGTCGTGCTGGAACTGGAGGAGATCGACGCGGCCGCGGCCGAGATCGGCGTCGACGTGCTCACCCCGCGCCTGCGGGCCTTCGTCGAGCGCCTGCAGACCGCCCGCACCGTCGAGGACCTCTGCCGGTTCGTCGCCGAGGACATCCGCCAGATCACCGGCCTCGACCGCGCCCTGGTCTACCGGTTCGACCGCGACTGGCACGGCACGGTGCTGGCGGAGGCCGGCAACGGCGTCCTGCCCTCCTACCTCGACCTGCGCTTCCCCGCCTCCGACATCCCCGTCCAGGCGCGCGAGCTCTACCGCCGGAACCGCCTGCGCATCATCCCCGATGCCGGCTACGTCCCCGTGCCGATCCGGCCGGCCACCACGCCCTCCGGCAAGCCGCTGGACCTCAGCCAGTCGGTGCTGCGCTCGGTCTCGCCGGTCCATGTCGAGTACATGCGCAACATGGGCACGATGGCGTCCATGTCGGTGTCGATCCTCGTGGACGGCGGCCTCTGGGGCCTGATCTCCTGCCACAACCGCACGCCCAAGCGCGTGCCCCTGCAGGCGCGCAACGCCTGCGACGTGCTCACCCAGATCTTCGCCCTGCAGCTCTCGGCCCGCGAGCGCGGCGCCCAGTCCGAGAAGCGGCTGGCGCTCGGCGCCGTGCAGGCGCGCCTCCTGGCGTTCATGGCCGAGGAGGACAGCTTCGTCGACGGCCTGCTCAACCACCCCGACGACGTCCTGGCCCTGGTGGACGCGACCGGCGCCGCGGTGGTGACGGCGGACCGCTGCCGGCTGCTCGGGGCGACGCCGGCGGAGCGGGAGGTCCGCGCCCTCTACCGGTGGCTGTCCGAGCGCGACGATTCCGAGGAGGTCTTCGTCTCCGAGGCCCTGTCGGAGGCGTTCCCGGCCGCCGCCGCCTTCGCCGAGCGGGCGAGCGGCCTCCTGGCGATCTCGGTCTCGAAGAAGTACGCGAGCTACATCCTCTGGTTCAGGCCCGAGGTCGTGCGGACGGTGAAGTGGGGCGGCAATCCCGTGAAGGCCGTCCGGCCCGATCCGGAGGGCGGACCGGACCGGCTGCACCCGCGCAAGTCGTTCGAGATCTGGAAGGAGACCGTGCAGGGCCGCTCCCTGCCCTGGTCCGACCCGGAGGTGGAGGCCGCCAAGGACCTGCGCGCCTCGGTGCTCGGCATCGTGCTCCGCCGGGCCGAGGAGCTCGCCGCCATGAGCGAGGAGCTGCAGCGCTCGAACAAGGAGCTGGAGGCGTTCTCGTACTCGGTCAGCCACGACCTGCGCGCGCCGTTCCGCCACATCGTCGGCTACGCGAACCTGCTCAAGACCCGCGAGGGCGCCCAGCTCTCCGACAAGGGCCGGCACTACGTGGAGACGATCATCGAGGCGGCCTTCTCGGCCGGCACCCTGGTCGACAGCCTCCTGAGCTTCTCGCAGATGGGCCGGCACGCCCTCAACAAGGTCTGGGGCGACATGAACGCCCTGGTCGAGGAGGTCCGCCGGAAGGTTCTGCGCGACGTCACCCCCGACCGGACCCTCCGCTGGGAGATCGCGCCGCTGGGCCGCGCCTATGCCGACCCCGTCATGCTGCGGCTCGTCATCGAGAACCTGCTGTCGAACGCCGTGAAGTACACCCGCGGCACCCCGGAGGCGGTGATCGCGATGGGCAGCCTCCCGCCCCGGGAGGGCGAGGCGGTCTACTTCGTGCGCGACAACGGCGCCGGGTTCGACATGGCCTACGTCGACAAGCTGTTCGGCGTCTTCCAGCGGCTGCACCGGGTCGAGGAGTTCGAGGGCACCGGCATCGGCCTCGCCAATGTCCGGCGCATCGTCGAGCGCCACGGCGGGCGGACCTGGGCCGAGGGCAAGCTCGGCGAGGGCGCCACCTTCTACTTCACCCTGCCCATCCGGGAGGAGGCGCACTGATGGCGGGACTGAAGCCCATCCTCCTGGTCGAGGACAATCCGAACGACATCGAGCTGACGCTGGCGGCGCTCGAATCGAGCCAGCTCGCCAACGAGATCGTCATCTGCCGCGACGGCGCCGAGGCCCTCGACTTCATCTACCGGCGGGGCGTGCACGAGAAGCGGCAGGCCCAGGATCCCGCGGTGGTCCTGCTCGACCTCAAGCTGCCGAAGGTCGACGGCCTGGAGGTGCTCGCCAAGATCAAGGGGGACCCGGTCACCCGCCAGGTGCCGGTGGTGATGCTGACCTCGTCCCGCGAGGAGACCGACCTGGTGCGCTCCTACGATCTCGGGGTGAACGCCTTCGTGGTGAAGCCGGTCGCCTTCGAGGAGTTCTTCGCGGCGATCAAGGAGATCGGCGTCTTCTGGGCCCTCCTCAACGAGCCGCCGCCGTACCGGGGAGGCTGGCCATCGAACGCGTGATCGGACCTTCCGCGGGGCCGCTGCGCATCCTCCACCTGGAGGACAGCGACCTCGACGCCGAGCTGATCGAGGCCGAGCTGGAGAGCCTCGGGCACCCGGTCGCGATCGAGCGGGTGATGACCCGCGACGCCTTCGCCCGCGCGGCGGTCGCCGGCCGGCACGACCTCATCCTGGCGGACTACGTCCTGCCGACCTTCGACGGCGTGAGTGCCCTCGGCATCGCCCGGGCGCAGTGCCCCGACACGCCGTTCATCTTCTGCTCGGGCACGCTCGGCGAGGATGTCGCGGTCGAGGCCCTGAAGAACGGCGCCACTGACTACGTCGTCAAGCAGCGCCTCGACCGCATGCCGCGCACGATCGTCCGCGCGCTCGCCGAGGCGCGGGCGCGCGCCGACAAGCGCGAGGCCGAGGCCGCCCTGCAGGCGCTCAACGAGACGCTGGAGGTGCGCATCGCCGAGCGGACCCGGGAACTCGCCGCGGCGAACGAGGCCCTCCAGGCCCAGATCGTCGAGCGGGAGCGGGCGGAGGACGCCCTGCGGCTCGCCCAGCGCCTGGACGCGGTCGGCCAGCTCACGAGCGGCGTCGCGCACGACTTCAACAACCTGCTGACGGTGATCGCCGGCAACATCGAGTTCCTGGAGAAGGCCGTCTCCGACGCGCGCTCGAAGCGCCGCCTCGCCATGATGCGCGGGGCCGCCGAGCGCGGCGCCCGGCTCACCGCGCAGCTCCTCGCCTTCTCCCGCCGCCAGCGCCTGGAGCCGACGCCGGTCAGCCTCAACCAGACGGTCGCCTCGATGCGCGACCTGCTGCAGAGCTCGATCGGCGGCGCGGTCCGGATCGAGACGACCCTCCAGCCCGACCTGTGGCCGGCCCTGGTCGACGCCACCCAGATCGAGCTGGTGATCCTGAACCTCGCCATCAACGCCCGCGACGCGATGGCGGTGGGCGGCCGGCTCGCCATCGAGACCGCCAATGTCAGCGTCACCGGGGCGCCGACGCGGCCCGAGCAGCCGGCGCCCGGCGCCTACGTCATGGTCGCGGTGAGCGACACCGGCACCGGGATGACGCCGGACGTGCTGGCGCGGGTGTTCGAGCCGTTCTTCACCACCAAGGAGGTCGGCAAGGGGTCGGGTCTCGGGCTCGCCCAGGTCTACGGCTTCGTCAAGCAGTCCGGCGGCGGCATCCGCATCGACACGGTCGCGGGCGAGGGCACCTCGATCAAGGTCTACCTGCCCCGGGCCGCGGAGCCCGAGGGCGCCGTGCCCCGCCTGCCGGTCGCGGCCGAGGCCGCGCGGGCGCACTCGCCCGGAGGCGGCCCCCGGCTCCTGGTGGTCGACGACGACGCCGAGGTGCGCGAGGTGACGACGACCCGCCTGATCGAGGCCGGCTACGCGGTGCGCGAGGCGGCCTCCGGCCTCCAGGCGCTGGCCGCCCTGGAGGCGGATCCGGGCGTCGACCTCGTCGTGATGGACTTCGCCATGCCGGGCATGAACGGGGCCGAGACGGCCCTGGAGGTCCGGAAGCGCTGGCCGGCGCTGCCGGTCCTGTTCGTCACCGGCTTCGCCGACACCAGCGCCCTGACCAAGGCCGGCGCCGTCGGCACCGACGCGATCGTGCTGAAGCCGTTCCGCGTCGGGGAACTCGAGGGCAAGGTCGCCGCCGCCCTGGCGGCCCGCCCACCGGCGCAGCTCCGGCTGATCTCGGGCCGCGACAGGAGCGCCTGAGGCGTCCTGAGGGCGTCCTCCACACGGGTCGCGGCGTTCGACGGGCCCGACTTGATCGATGCAGTTGCACAGGCCCGCGCGCTGGGGCACCGATGGCACTGCGGGCACCGTACGGCCCCTCCGCGCCGGCGCGAGGCCGCCCTGTCAGCCGGGCCCCGCGGCCGGAACGGTGGCGCCAGGCGGAGCGATGCCCATCGCGGAGCCTGTCCCTGTCCCATGTCCGAGACCGTCAGGACCGCGGATCTGCCCTTCCTCGCGGAGGGCGGCGCGATGGGCGCGCGGATGCGCGCCCACGACTGGTCCGGCTCGCCGCTCGGGCGGCCGGAGCGCTGGGCGCCGTGCCTGCGGGCGACGCTGAGCCTGATCCTGGGCTCGCGCTTCCCGATGTTCGTGGCGTTCGGGCCCGACCTCGTCTTCCTCTACAACGATGCCTACGCGGAGATCCTGGGCGACAAGCATCCCGCGGCGCTCGGCGCGCGCTTCCGCGACGTCTGGCCGGAGATCTGGCCCGAGATCGGGCCCCTGATCGACCGGGCGCTCGCCGGCGCGGCGACCTGGTCCGAGAACATGCCCCTGACCATGAACCGGCACGGCTACGACGAGCCGACCTGGTTCACCTTCTCGTACGCGCCGGTGCGCGACGAGGCCGGCCGGGTCGCCGGCCTGTACTGCGCCTGCACGGAGACGACCGGCCGCGTCCTGGCCGAGGCGCGGCTGCGGGAGACGGAGGCGCGGATCCGCGCGCTCGCCGACCACCTCCCGGGCGGCTACGTCTACCAGCTCGCCATGGCCCCCGACGGCGCGGACCGGCGCTTCCTCTACGTGTCGCAGGGGTTCGAGCGCATGACCGGCGTGGCGGCCGAGGCGGTCCTCGCCGACCCGGCCGTCGCCTACGACCTGATCCTGCCGGAGTACCGCGCCGGCCTCGCCGAGGCCGAGGCCGGCGCGATCCGCGACCTCGCGCATTTCGACGTCGAGGCGCCGATGCGCCGGCCGGACGGCACCCGCGTCTGGACGCGCATCATCTCGGCGCCCCGCCGCGTCGGCGACGGCCTGGTCTGGGACGGGCTGCACCTCGACGACACGGTGCGCCACCGGACCGAGGAGCAGCTGCGGGAGAGCGAGCGGCGCCTGCGGCTCGCGACCGAGTCGGCCGAGATCGGCCTCTGGGACGTCGACGTCGTCGCCGACACCCTGTTCTGGCCGGCGCGGGTCAAGGCGATGTTCGGGATCTCGGCCGACGTGCCGGTCACGATGGCCGATTACTACGCCGGCCTGCATCCCGAGGACCGGGAGGCCACGAGCGCGGCCTTCGCCTCCGCCCTCGATCCCGACCGGCGCGCCCTCTACGACGTCGAGTACCGCACCGTCGGCAAGGAGGACGGCGTCGTGCGCTGGGTCGCCGCCAAGGGGCGCGGGATCTTCGAGGGCGGGCGCTGCGTGCGGGTGATCGGCACGGCGATCGACGTCACCGCCCGCAAGCAGGCCGAGGAGGCCCTGCGCGCCAGCGAGGCGCAGTTCCGCGTCCTGTCGCAGGTGCTGCCGAACTTCGTCTGGGCGACCGACGCCGGCGGGGCGGCGGACTGGTTCAACGAGCGCGTCTACGCCTACGCGGGCCGGGAGCCCGGCACCCTCGGCGGGGCGGGCTGGCGGGGGATCATCCACCCCGACGACCGGGACCGGGTCGACGAGGAATGGCGGGCGGCCGTCCGGTCGCGGACCGACTACCAGTCCGAGTACCGCCTGCGCCGCGCCGACGGCGCCTATCGCTGGTTCCTGGCCCGGGCGCAGCCGGTCCGGGCGGCCGACGGCGCGGTCACCCGCTGGGTCGGCACCAGCACCGACATCGACGACCAGAAGCGGCTCATGGCCGAGCTCGTGCGCTTCAACGTGACCCTCGAGCAGCGCGTGGCCGAGCGCACCGCCGAGCACGACCGGGTCTGGCGCAACTCGCGCGACCTCCTGGTCGTGGTCGGGGCCGACGGCATCTTCCGCGCGGTCAACCCGGCCTGGCAGACGATCCTGGGGCACGAGCCGGCCGAGGTGGTGGGCCGCAGCTTCCTGGACTTCGTCTGGCCGGAGGATGCGGGCCCGACCCGGGAGGCCCTCGACGCCGCCGCGGCCGCGCGCGACCTGACCGATTTCGAGAACCGCTACCGGCACAAAGACGGCACCCCGCGGCTGATCTCGTGGCGCACCTCCGTCGAGGGCGCGCACGTCTACGCCTACGGCCGCGACGTCACCGCCGAGAAGGCCCAGGCCGAGGCGCTCCGGCACGCCGAGGAGGCCCTGCGGCAGTCGCAGAAGCTGGAGGCGGTGGGGCAGCTCACCGGCGGCGTCGCCCACGACTTCAACAACCTCCTGACGATCATCCGCTCGTCGGTGGACTTCCTGCGCCGTCCCGATCTGGCGGAGGAGCGCCGGTCCCGCTACCTCAACGCCGTCTCGGAGACGGTCGACCGGGCGGCCAAGCTCACCGGCCAGCTCCTCGCCTTCGCGCGGCGGCAGGCGCTGAAGCCCGAGATCCTCGACGTCGGCGCGCGGCTGCGCGGCGTGGCCGACCTGCTCGACACGGTCACGGGCGCCCGCATCGCGGTCGTGACCGAGCTGCCGGACCAGCCCTGCTTCATCCGGGTCGACCTCAGCCAGTTCGAGACCGCGCTGGTCAACATGGCGGTGAACGCCCGGGACGCCATGGACGGCGCCGGCACGCTGACCCTGCGCCTGCATTGCGGCGCGGCGCTGCCGCCGATCCGTGGCCATGCCGGCGCCCCCGGCCCGTTCGCGGCGATCGCCCTCACCGACACCGGCACCGGCATCGCGCCGGACGTCCTGGCACGGGTGTTCGAGCCGTTCTTCACCACCAAGGAGGTCGGGAAGGGCACGGGCCTCGGCCTGTCCCAGGTCTTCGGCTTCGCCAAGCAGTCCGGCGGCGACGTCGCGGTCGAGAGCGCGCCCGGCCGCGGCGCCACCTTCACGCTCTACCTGCCGCAGGTCGAGCCCGAGGCGTCCTGCGCGGCCGCCGCCGCGGAGGCGGCCGCGCTCGATCCCGGCGGCGCGGGGCAGCGCGTGCTGGTGGTGGAGGACAACATCGAGGTCGGCCGCTTCGCCACGCAGATCCTGGAGGATCTCGGCTACGCGACGACCTGGGCGGCCAATGCCGAGGAGGCGCTGGATCAGCTCGGGGCCGACGGCGCGGCCTTCGACGTCGTGTTCTCCGACGTGGTCATGCCCGGGATGGGCGGGATCGCGCTGGCCCGGCTCCTCCGGCGGCGGATGCCGCACCTGCCGGTGGTGCTGGCCTCCGGCTACAGCCACGTCCTCGCCCAGGAGGGGATCCGCGACTTCGAGCTGCTGCACAAGCCCTACTCCGCCGACCAGGTCTCGCGCGTGCTGCGCAAGGTCGTCGGCGCGCGGCCGGCGCGGCCGAAGGGCGGCGAGTCCTGAGGCGGGGTGCGGCCGGGGCGCCGGGCCCGAGAGAGGCCTGACGCCGCAGCCGGGCGGCGACGGGGCGTCCCGGCGCCATGTTCCGGCGGGAAGATCCGGCGGGAGGTTCCCGGGCGGGCCACGCGCCGCCGCCTCCGGAGGTCGCCATGGACAGGGTCATGTACGCGCTCGTCACCCTGGTGGAGGCCGCGCTCGGGATCTTTGGCGTGCGGGCGCTCTACGAGCAGCCCGCCTACACGGTCGTCGCGCGCCTCGACCGCGGGGTCGAGATCCGGTCCTACGCGCCGCGCCTCGCGGTCGAGACCGACGCGCGCGGCCAGGGCGACGGCGACGCCTTCGGGCGGCTGTTCCGCTACATCACCGGCGCGAACCGGGCGGGCGACCGCATCGCCATGACGGCGCCGGTGGAGAGCGGCGGCCGGCGCCTCGCCGCGACGGTCCCGGTGGAGCGGGACGGCACCGGCACGATGCGGTTCTTCCTGCCGCGCGCGGTGGCGGCGGCCGGGGCGCCGGCGCCGACCGGGCCGGGGGTCCGGCTGGTCGAGGTCCCGGCCGAGCTGGTCGCGGCCCTGCGCTTCTCCGGCCGCCTCACCCCGGAGGCGTGGGCCGCGCAGGCGGGCATCCTCGCCGCCGTCCTGGCGGCGGCCGGCCGCGCACCGGCGGGCGCGCCCTTCGTCATGGGCTACGACCCGCCCTTCGCGATCCCGTTCCTGCGCCGGAACGAGGTCGCCGTCCGCCTGCCGCCGCCGTGAGAGCCGGGACCAGTCCCGACGGCCGGGCGCGCGGCCTCGGACGCCGCCCCTGAGGACCGGCCCGATTGCGCAATTATCCCGCGGTGTCCTTCATAATAATCCCGAAGACTTGCCGCGATCTTCCGCTCTTGTTGTCTTTGCGCCACAGGCCCGATCATTCGAGCCCGCAAGTCGTCCCCGGCAGGGATTAAACAGAATGTGAATTGAGGTCGCGACCCGACCCGAGATCAGTGAGGCGCACGCAGCCGACGCGAAGCGGCGCGTGCCTTCGAATCCAGGTTGGGGGAAGATATGCGGGCCCTGCGAGGCAGCTTGATCGCGTCCGTGGCGCTGTTGCCCGGTGTCGCGCAGGCTCAACAAGCCGTCACCCTCGGTGAGATCAGCGTCGTCTCGACGTCGCCGGTGGGTGCGGGTGGCGGCACGTCCAGCGGTGCCGAGAATCTCAATACTGTCGCCCAGGCCGCGCCGACCTTGCCGGTCCCGGCCGGCGGGGTGCGCCTGCGCGGCTCCGAGCAGCCGCTCAACAAGATCCCCAGCACCGTCGAGACCGTCACGGCGCGGCAGATCGAGGTCGATCAGGGCTCCGACAACGTGATCGCCACGCTGGCGCGGCGCACGCCCGGGGTGAACCTCAACGACTCGCAGGGCAACGCGAACCGGGTCGACCTCAGCTACCGCGGCTTCACGGCCTCGTCGGTGCAGGGCGTGCCGCAGGGGCTGGCCGTCTACCAGAACGGCGTGCGCATCAACGAGGCCTTCGGCGACGTCGTCAATTTCGACCTGATCCCGCCGCAGGCGATCCAGCGCATCGACGTCGTCACCGGCAACCCGGTCTTCGGCCTCAACGCCATTGGCGGCGCGGTCAACATCCAGATGAAGAACGGCTTCACCTGGCAGGGCACCGAGATCTCGGCCTGGGGCGGCTCGGACGCGCGCACTGCCGGCTACCTCGAGTACGGCAAGATCTCCGGTCCCTGGAGCTTCTACTTCACCGGCGACGGCCTGAACGACCGCGGCTGGCGCTACCAGAACCCGAGCACGATCGGCCGCCTCTACGCGGATCTCGGCTACCGCTCGCAGGATTCGGAATTCCACCTGATCGGGCTCGCCGCCCGCAGCTTCTACGGCGCCGCCGCCGCCACGCCGGTGGACTTCACCCATCTCGACCCGCGGGCGATCTTCACCTACCCGCAGACCCAGACCACGCAGGTCGGCACGCTCCAGCTCACCGGCCGGGTCGACCTCTCTCCGACCTGGGACCTCGCCGGCAACGCCTATTACCGGCGCTTCAGCGAGTTCTACGTCGACGGCAACCAGGGCAACTTCGAGAACTGCAGCAGCCGCAGCAGCTTCCGGGGCTCGCTCTGCTACCAGGACGACGCGTTCAACGTGAACGCGCCGCCCACCAGCCAGGTGGCGGCCCGCCGCGCCTACGCCAACCAGTTCGCGATCCTCGGCCTGAACAACCGGACGATCCCGTTCCTGCGGAACATCCCGTACGGCACGATCGACACGACCCTCACCGAGGCCGAATCCTACGGCGGCTCGCTCCAGGCCGCCAACCGCGACCGGATCTTCGGCCTGAACAACGCCTTCGTGGTCGGCGGCAGCGTCGACGCCTCCACCTTCGCGTTCAAATCGTCCAGCCAGCTGGGCGTCATCAACCCGAACCTGTCGATCACCGTCGACCCGAACAACCCGTACTACGGCACGATCCCGGGCCTCGGCACGCCGGACATCCGCACCCTCGGGGCGATCGGCCTCGCGCCGAGCAACGTCAGCGGCTCGACCCTGTATCTCGGCCTCTACGCCACCGACACACTGGACGTGACCGACCGGCTGTCGCTGACCGGCGGCTTCCGGCTCAACTACGCGCGCATCCAGACCCGGGACCAGACCGGCTTCGCGCCGGACGTGACCGGCGCCCACGAGTACACCAAGGTCAACCCGCTCGCGGGCCTGACCTACCAGTTCGACCCGGCGCTCAACCTCTACGGCGGCTACTCGGAGTCGAACCGCGCCCCGACCCCGCTGGAACTGTCCTGCTCCAGCCCGACCCAGCCGTGCCTGCTGCCGAACTCGCTGGTGGCGGACCCGCCGCTCAAGCAGGTCACCGGCCGGACCTACGAGGCCGGCTTCCGCGGCGTGATCCCGGCCTTCCTGTCGGGCGGCGCCCTCACCTACAAGGCCGGCGTCTACCGCACCGACCTGTCCAACGACCTCTACCAGGTCGCCGTCGCCGGCAACGCCGCCCGCGCCTACTACATCAACGTGCCCGCGACCCGGCGCCAGGGCATCGAGGTCGGCGCCGAGTACGCGGTCACGCCCGACCTGCTGGTCTACGCCAACTACGCCCTGGTCGACGCGACCTTCCAGTTCAACGCGACCCTCTCGTCGCCCAACAACCCGCTGGCGAGCACCGGCGCGGCCGGCGGCGCCGCGGGCGGCGACGTGATCCCGAACGGCGGCATCCGCGTCCGGCCGGGCGACAAGATCCCGCTGATCCCCGATCACCAGATCAAGGCGGGCTTCGAGTACAGCATCACCCCGAACTGGCGCTTCGGCCTCAACGTCTCGGCCTTCTCGTCGTCCTACTACCGGGGCGACGAGTCGAACCTCAACCGCAAGCTGCCGGCCTACTACGTGATGAACCTGACGACGAAGTATCAGGTCAGCAAGAACCTGGAGATCTTCGGGCTGATCACCAACCTGACCAACAACCGCTACGCCACGTTCGGCACCTTCGCGGAGACGGGCGCGGTCGCCGGCAACCTGTCGATCAACGACCCGCGGACCACGACCCTGGCGCAGCCGCTCTCGATCTACGCCGGCCTGACCTACCGGTTCGGGGCGGATCCGGTCCCGATGGCGCCGGAGCCGATCATCCGGAAGTACTGAGCCCGTCCGAGGGGGGAACGACGGAGCGAGGGGCTGCGGGATCCGCGGCCCCTCTTCCGTTTGAGGCATCGCGTCTTCGCGCCCGGACGATGAGCCCGGACTTTCAAACCCAGATGAGTGCGGCGGCCGACCCGATCTGTATCCCTGATCGGCCATCGGCGAGGCTTGCGGGCGCTCCCGTCCCGGTCATTCCGATCCCGGAGACACCCATGCCGCGCTACTTCATCGACACCGTCGACCACGTCGCCGTCCGGGACGACGAGGGCACGGTCCTCCCGGACCGGGCCGCCCTGCGGGACCTGCTGCGCCGGACCCTGACGGCGCTCCTGCACGACGAGGGCGAGGAGACCGGGGTGAACGACTTCACCGCCCGCGCCTACGACGAGGACGGTCGCCTCGTGATGCGGGCCCGGGCCAGCTTCCACGTCGTGGACCCGTAGGGGACGCCCGGCAGGACGTCCCCGCGCCCCGGTCAGGCCGCGTCCGGCATGCGGTCGAGGAGCTTGTCGAGGGTGATCGGGTAGTCGCGCACGCGGATGCCGGTGGCGTTGTAGATCGCGTTCGCGACCGCGGCGCCGACCCCCGAGATGCCGAGCTCACCCACGCCCTTGGCCTTCATGGGTGAGGACATCGGGTCGACCTCGTCGAGGAAGATCACCTCCTGGTGTGGGATGTCGGCGTGGACCGGCACCTCGTAGCCGGCGAGGTCGTGGTTGGCGAAGAAGCCGCGCTTGGTGTCGACGGCGAGCTCCTCCATCAGGGCCGCGCCGGTGCCCATGACCATCCCGCCGATCACCTGGCTGCGGGCGGATTTGGGGTTGAGGATGCGCCCCGCCGCGCAGACCGCCAGCATCCGCCGCACCCGGACCTCGGCGGTGTCGGCATCCACCGCGACCTCGACGAAGTGGGCCCCGAAGGTCGAGACCTGCTGCGTCTTCGAGAACTTGCCGAACTCGATCGCGTCCTCGGCCACCAGTTCGCCGTCGGCGGCGGCCTGGGCCAGCGGGATGGCGCGGTTGCCGGCGCGGACCTCGCCGTCCTCGAACACCGCGTCGGTGGCATTGAAGCCGAGCTTCTGCGCGACGGCCTCCCGCAGTTTCACGCAGGCCGCGTAGACGCCCGCGGTCGACGAGTTGGCGCCGAACTGGCCGCCCGAGCCCGACGAGACCGGGAAGTCCGAGTCGCCGAGCCGCGCCACGACCCGGTCGAGGGGCACGCCCATCATCTCGGCGGCGGTCTGCGCGATGATCGTGTAGCTGCCGGTGCCGATATCGGTCATGTCGGTCTCGACCGTGACCGTGCCGTCGGCCGAGAGCCGCACCCGGGCGCCCGACTTCAGCACCATGTTGTCGCGGAAGGCCGCCGCCATGCCGTGCCCGACGAGCCACTGCCCCTCCCGGACCTGGCCGGGCTTCGGGTTGCGCCTGGCCCATCCGAACCGCTCGGCGCCGAGCTTGAGGCAGCCGACGAGGTCGCGGTGTGAGAAGCGCAGGTCCGGCTGGGTCGGGACGACCTGCGTGTCGTTGCGGATGCGGAACTCCACCGGGTCGAGGCCGAGCTTCTCCGCCATCTCGTCCATGGCGACCTCGAGCACCGCCAGCCCCGGGGCCTCGCCCGGCGCCCGCATGGCGTTGCCCTCGGGCAGGTCGAGACGGGCGAGCTTCATGGCGGTCAGGCGGTTCGCCCCCGCGTAGAGGTACTTGGTCTGGTTCACCGCCGTCTCGGGGTCGCCGTCCGGCAGGTTGCCCGACGTGCTCTCGTGCGCGATCGCCGTGATGGTGCCGTCCTGGGTCGCGCCGATCCGCACCCGCTGGATCGTGGCCGGCCGGTGCGTGGTGTTGTTGGCGATGAGCGGGCGCGTCAGCGCCACCTTCACGGGCCGCCCCGCCGCCTTCGCGGCGAGCGCCGCCAGCACCGCGTCGGCGCGCACGAACAGCTTGCCGCCGAAGCCGCCGCCGACGTAGGGCGCGTCGAGCCGGACCTTGTCCTTCGGCAGGCCGAGCATCTTGGCGAGGCTGCCGTGGCCCCAGCCGATCATCTGGTTGGCGGTCCAGAGCGTGACCCGGTCGCCGTCCCAGGCCGCCGTCGTGGCGTGCGGCTCCATCATGGCGTGGCTCTCGTCGGACGTCGTGTAGGTCGCGTCGAGCGTCACGGGCGCCTGCGCGAAGGCGCCCTCGAAATCGCCGACCCGCTCCTCGCCGTCGCCGCCGCTGCCCTCGCCGCTGTCGGCCGGGACCGGCTCGGCGGTCTTCGCCGCGGCGGCGAGGTCGAACGCACCGGCCTCGGGGGCGTAATCGACCGTCACCAGGAAGGCGGCCGCGCGGGCCTGCTCGAAGGTCTCGGCCACCACCACGGCGATCGCCTGGTGGTAGTGCTGGATCACGTCGCCGCCGAACAGGTAGGCGACGTTCATCACGCCGCGCTCGATCCGCGGCGTGTCGAGGGTGGTGACGACGGCGACGACGCCGGGCGCCTGCCGGGCCGAGGCCGTGTCGATGCTGCGCACCCGGCCCTTGGCGATGGCGGAGCCCAGCACGTAGCCGTAGGCGGCGTCGGGGGCCGCGTCGTGGCGCTCGTACGCGTAGGGCGCGGTGCCGGTGGTCTTGTACTTGCCGTCGATGCGGTCGGTGGGCCGGCCGACGACCTTGAGGCGGTCGATCGGGTTCGGGCCCGCGGCGGTGTCGAACTTCATGGCTCAGGCCCTCGCTTGGTTGAGCGCGGCGCCGAGGGTCCGCTCGGCGAGCTTCAGCTTGTAGGCGTTCTCGTGGGTGGGCGCGGCGTCGGCGAAGACCCGGTCGGTCACGGCCCGGGCGCCCTTCGGGAGATCGGCCTCGGCCGCCTCGACCCGCCAGGGCTTGTGGGCGACGCCCCCGAAGGCGACGTGGCCCGTGCCGTCCTTGCCCAGGATCGCCGCCACCGAGACCAGCGCGTAGGCGTAGGAGGCGCGGTCGCGGACCTTTCGGTAGATGTGCGTGCCGGCGACCGGCTTCGGCAGCGTCACGGCGGTGATCAGCTCGCCGGGCCCGAGGTTCGTGTCGCGCTGCGGTTCGTCGCCAGGCAGGCGGTGGAACTCGGCGATCGGGATCTTGCGCGCGGCGCCCCCGGCGTCGATCGTCTCCACGGTGGCGTCGAGGACGCGCATGGCCACCGCCATGTCGCCCGGATGCGTGGCGATGCAGGCCTCGCTGGCGCCGATCACCGCGAGTTGCCGGCTCACACCGTCGAGCGCCGAACAGCCGGAGCCCGGCTGGCGCTTATTGCAGGGCTGCGCGGTGTCGTAGAAGTACGGGCAGCGGGTCCGCTGCAGCAGGTTGCCGGCGGTGGTCGCCTTGTTGCGCAACTGTCCCGAGGCGCCGGCGAGCAGCGCGCGGGCGAGGACCCCGTAATCCTTGCGCACCCGCGGATGGGCCGCGAGGTCGGTGTTGCGCACCAGGGCGCCGATGCGCAGGCCGCCCTCTTCGGTCGGCTCGACCGCGTCGAGGCCGAGCCCGTTCACGTCGACGAGGTGGCGCGGCGTCTCGATCTGCAGCTTCATCAGGTCGAGCAGGTTGGTGCCGCCGGCGATGAATTTGGCGCCGGGCGTGGCGGCGACGGCGGCGGCCGCCTCGGCGGGCGTGCCCGGGCGCTCGTACGTGAAGGACTTCATGCGCGGCTCCCGGCGACTTCGGTGATCGCCTCGACGATGTTGGAATAGGCGCCGCAGCGGCAGAGGTTGCCGCTCATCCGCTCGCGGATCTCCGTCTCGGTCACCTGCGGGGCGGCGCCGAGATCCGCCGTGACGTGGCTCGGGATGCCGGCCCTGATCTCCTCCAAGACCGCGACGCCCGAGCAGATCTGGCCCGGCGTGCAGTAGCCGCACTGGTAGCCGTCGTGCTTGACGAAGGCCGCCTGCATCGGGTGCAGGTGGTCCGGCTGCCCGAGGCCCTCGACGGTCACGATCTCGGCGCCCTGGTGCATGATCGCCAGCGTCAGGCAGGCATTGATGCGCCGCCCGTCGACGATCATCGTGCAGGCGCCGCACTGGCCGTGATCGCAGCCCTTCTTGGACCCGGTGAGGTGCAGGTGCTCGCGCGCGGCGTCGAGCAGGCTGGTGCGGGTGTCGAGTTCGAGCGTGCGCCGCTCGCCGTTCACCGTGAACGTGACGGTGGCGAGGACCGGTGCGTCGGTCCGCGCAGGTCTGGCGCCCGGGTCCTGGGGCGCGGCTTCAACTCCCAGCATCAAGTCTCTCCGGTTCAGATTACAGAGGCGCGGACGGGATCCCGGTTTCCGGGCCCGGTGCCGACGGGCACCCCGCTCCGGCGGGACACCCGGCGGGCTCGTCCGGGACACACCAGCACCCTGGATTGGCTCCAAGGTAGAGCCCGCGCCGGCGATCGTCAGGGGGGCCGCGCGGCCGGGGCACGAATAAGGGGGCAGGCCGCGCCGGGGCGCCCAAACGAAAGGGCCGACCCGAAGGCCGGCCCCGATCGTTGCGCTGAGGCCCGGCCTACTCGGCCGCGGTCATCTCGGCGGTGTAGTGGCCGCACCAGTCCTGGGCGGCGACCACCGGCCACAGGCCCTTCGACTCGGGCGCGGGCTGGCTGACCGGCGGGTTGAAGCGGCACAGGCCGGCATCGTTCTGCGCGACGGCGCCGTTGCCCTTGTGCTCGTCGAAGAACCGGCAGGTCTCGCACTTGGCGTTCATGGTCAGGCTCCTCTGAGGCCGGCGGCCCGGGGGCCGTCCCGGCGAGGGACGAGAGCTTGGACCTTAGAAGTGATCCAATCTGCGGGGCCAACGTCGGAGGGTTCCGGCGGGTTCCCGGTCGCGGCGGCGGGGCGCTCCCGCTCAGCCGGCGGCCGCGAAGGCCGGCTCGGCCGGGGCGGTGGCCCCGGAGGCCCCGGAGGCCCCGGAGGCCCCGGCGGGACCGCCGACCGCGGCGGCGTAATCGGTGATCGGGCGCGGCCTGCCGAACAGGTAGCCCTGCATCTCGCCGCAGGCCTCCTCGGTCAGGAACTTCATCTGCGCGTGGGTCTCGACGCCCTCCGCGACGACGCCCATGCCGAGGCTGCGGCCGAGGCTGAGCACGGCCCGCACGATCACGGCGGCCTGCGGCCCGGTCCCGAGCTGCGCCACGAAGGAGCGGTCGATCTTGAGCTTGTCGAACGGGAAGGCCTGGAGGGTCGCGAGCGACGCGTAGCCGGTCCCGAAATCGTCCATGCTGATCCGGATGCCGTAGCTCTTCAGGCGGCGGAGGATGCCCACGGCCCGCGCCATGTCGTTGATGATGATGCTCTCGGTGACCTCCAGCTCCAGGCGGTCCGGCGACAGGCCGGTCTCCGCCAGGATCGCCAGGACGGTCTCGGGCAGGTCCGGCTTCTGGAACTGGCGGGGCGAGAGGTTGACGGCGACCTTCAGGGGTTGCGCCCACTGCGCCGCCTCGCGGCAGGCCTCGCGCAGCACCCAGTCGCCGAGCGCCACGATCAGGCCGGTCTCCTCGGCGAGGGGCACGAACAGGTTCGGCGAGACGCTGCCGCGCACCGGGTGGGTCCAGCGCAGCAGCGCCTCGAACCCGACGAGCGCCCCCGTGTGGCCGTCGACCTGCGGCTGGTAGTGCAGGCCCAGGGTGTTGTCGTCGAGGGCCTGGCGCAGGTCGCGCTCGAGCACCCGCCGCTCCTCGGCCTCCTCGTCCATGGCGGGGGTGAAGATCCGGTACGTGCCGCGGCCCTCGGCCTTGGCCCGGTAGAGGGCGAGGTCGGCGCGGCGGTACAGGGGCTCGGCGTCGGTCCCGTGCTCGGGCGCCAGCGCGATGCCGACGCTCAGGCCGACGCCGACGCGGTGCCCGCCCACGCTGAACGGGCTGTCGAACAGCGCGATGAGGCGCTCGGCCAGGGCGCCGGCCTCGGCCGCGCCGCCGGCGGAGAGCACGGCGAACTCGTCGCCCCCGAGCCGGGCCACGGCCCCGTCCCCGGCGATTCCCCGCAGGCCGGCCGCCACGCGCCGGAGGAGCTCGTCCCCGGCCTGGTGGCCGAGGCTGTCGTTCACGCTCTTGAAGCCGTCGAGGTCGAGGTACAGGACCGCGCAGGCGCCGCCGCGCTGGACGATGTCGGCGAGGCTGCGTTCGAGGGTCTCGTGGAACAGCGCCCGGTTCGGCAGGCCGGTGAGCACGTCGTGGCGGGCGAGGCGCGCCACCTCCGCCTCCGCGGCCTTCCGCTTGGTGATGTCGGTGAAGGTCCGCACGAAGCCGCCATCCGCCAGGGGCACGGTGCGGACCTCCAGCACGAGGCCGTTCGGCCGCGCCCGCTCGTGAACCTGCGTCTGCCCGGCCTCGCCGCGCTCGATCCAGGTCCGGATCGAGCGGTCCGGGCGCCGGCGCTCGCGGCGGCTCGCCTCGTGGCGCAGCACCGCCCGGTAGCTCGGCCGCGCCTGCATCATCGCCCGCGGCAGGTCGAGGAGCGCCAGCGCCCGCTCGTTGCACACCCGCACCACGCCGCCCGCGTCGACCATGATGAGGCCCTGGTCCATGCTGTCGAGGGTGGCGTCGAGCAGCAGGGTCTTCTCGCGCAGCATGCGGCCCTGCCGGGCCAGGGCGACGTTGATCCGGCGCAGATGGTCCAGCATCAGCGTCAGCGCCGCGAAGGCCAGGATCACCGCCATCATGCCGGCGATGCCGGCGGCCAGGACGCCGCGGGCGAGGCCGAGCTGCGGGACCGCCAGGGCCGGGTCCGGCACCACGCGGGCGGCCGCCATGGCCAGGAAGTGCAGGACCGCGATGGCGAGGGTCAGGACGGTCGCGGCCGCGAGCCGGGCCCGCGCGCCCGCGCGCCCGACATGGATGGCCATGCCGGCGGCCGCGAGCCCGCAGCCCGCCGCGATCGCCGTGGCGGCCAGGGCCGGGTCCCAGGTGAAGTGCCCCGGCAGCCGCACGCCGGCGATGCCGAGGAAGTGCATGCAGGCGATGCCGATCCCGAGCGCGAGCCCGGCCCCCGCCCCGGCCCAGCGCGACGGCATGGCCCGGGCGAACAGGAACGCCACGGTGGCGGCCGCGATCGCGACGATCAGCGAGAGCAGGGTCGTGCGCGGCTCGTAGCCCAGCACCACGCCGGGATCGTAGCCCAGCATGCCGATGAAGTGCGTGCTCCAGATCCCGGCCCCGATCGAGAAGCCCGACGCCAGGAGCCAGACCGGCCCGTACCCGTCGGCGCGGACCTGGACGCGCTGCTCGAGCTTGAGGGCGACCGCGCAGGAGATCCAGCACACGCAGGCGGCCAGGGCGACCACCCAACCGGTATGTTCCTCGGTCAGGCAAGCGAACGCGCGATACATCGAGGTGCCCCGCCCATCTTCGACGGCGGGAACCTTAACCTGCGGATACTAATCAGAAGTTGCATAGCGCCCGGGCGCCGATCGGCCTCGCGATGCTGGCCCGGCTCTCACGTGCGCCGCGACGGGCCGGTCCGGCCGCAGATCGGGAGTCGCATCTCCCGGCGCCGCGACGGGCCGCCCGCGCCGGTCAGCCGCGCTCGCCGCGAATCTCGACCGGCCGCGTCGCGAAATCCGTCAGGAGTTCTTGGAGCTCGTCCTCGTGGACGAGGCGCGCCGCCTCCTCGGGCGGGAACCATCGCAGCGTGCGCTGGGCCTGTTCCGGCCAGCGCTCGTGCTGGGCCTCGACCCGAAGCGGGTAGACGCGCACCATGCAGGGGAAGGCGCGGCCGTGATCGAAGCGCTTCTGGTAGTGATACCGGCCGACCGGGTTGGCGGCGATCTGCCCCTCGAGCCCCGCCTCCTCGTAGGCCTCCCGCTCGGCGGCCTGATGGGCCTTGCGGCCAGCCATCGGCCAGCCCTTCGGGATGATCCAGCGCCCCGTGTCCCGCGAGGTGATCAGCAGAACCTCGATCCGTCCGTCCGCGCCGACGCGAAACGGCAGGGCCGCCACCTGCTTGAGCGGTTTGACCTGCGCCTTCCGGAGCAGCTTCTTCAAATTCGGCCGCTTGGATGCCGTCTTCAGCGGTGACCTCGGGGATGGAGGGGGGCGGGATTTCTGATGATGCTTGTGCAAGCGACGGACTCCTCACGCTTTTACATAAGTTTAACAGGATCGCATTGCAGCCCACGCGCATTGGCACCGAGCCATGCCTGTAACGCTGTGCTCATCCCCGCCTGCCGGCTTGTCTCGGGCCGGCTTGTCGGCGAAGGCTGACGCGGCAACCGTCCACGAGGCGCGGCATGGCTGTCGAGATCGAGCGCAAGTTCATCGCGAACCCGTCGGTTCTGGCGCTGTGCCGGGCGGGGACGCCCCTGGTTCAGGGCTATCTCTTCACCGACGCGGCCAACACAATCCGGATCCGCCGGGCCGGTGAGCGCGCGCTCATCACGTGGAAGAGCCCGCGCCGCGGCGCCAGCCGGGACGAGATCGAGTTCGCCATCGCGCCGGAGGACGGCGCGGCGCTCCTCGCTACGGTGCCGCCGGACCGGCGGCTCGAGAAGACCCGCTACCGGGTCGCGCATGCCGGGGCGATGTGGGACGTCGACGTGTTCGGCGGGGAACTCGCGGGCCTGATCCTGGCCGAGATCGAACTGGAGCGCGAGGACCAGCCGGTGGTGCTCCCCCCGTGGGTCGAGCGCGAGGTCACCGACGACGCGCGCTACCGCAACTCGCGGCTGGCCGCCGGACCGATGCCGGAGCGGCAGGCAGCCTAGATCCGCGCCGCGTCCGGCGGGTCCGCCCGGTTGAACATCCGGGGACACCCGCCGTTCTAACGGGATGCCCCGGACCCTGATCACCTGGACGCAGGACGAGACTGCCGGCGTGCCGCTCCCGCGCTTCGTCGGCCGGGTCGGGGCGGTCGTCGTGGGGATCTGCGCCTACGACGGATCGAGCCGGTTCTGGACTTGGTGGAGCCCGCTGGCCGAGGACATCTGGGGCCACGGCCAGGACGCCGAGGGCGCCCGGCAGGGCTGCGAGGCCTGGCTGCGCGGATGGCTCGAGAACTTCAGGCCGTTCTTCACCTGACGATTCGGGCCGCGGCGGGCCGCGGCGGACGCGACCGGGCCGTCAGCGCATGAACTGCGGAAGGCGCCGCTTCCAGCGCTCGCCGAGCCGCAGCTCGTTCGTCCGCCGTCC
>NZ_BBUX01000067.1:0-32965 GCF_000974725.1 Methylobacterium sp. ME121 | reverse complement strand
GCCCCGACCTCGGCCTCATGGCTCAACCTCGTCGAGGGCTGGTTCGCGCTGCTGACGCGGCGCCAGCTTCAACGCGGCGTGTTCGAGACCACGGGCGATCTGGAGACCGCCATCCACGCCTACATCGATCAGACCAACGCCGAGCCAAAGCCGTTCGTCTGGACCAAATCAGCCGATGCCATCCTCGCCAGCGTCAAACGCTTCTGCCAAAGAATTTCCAACTCAGACCACTAGACGCGGCGACCGGTTTCTGGCCGGCCCTGCACGGCGCCCTCGACGCCCTCGGCTTCGACGGAGGTTACGTGGCGCGGCTGACCGCGCCGGCGCACGGCGGCCGTCGCAAGTACGTCAAGGATTCGGTCTGGGGCATGATGGACTTCGAGCCGCACGAGCTCGCCATCATCGACTCCCCGCTGCTCCAGCGGCTGCGGCGGATATCCCAGCTCGGCCTGACGTTCCTGACCTATCCCTCGGCCGAGCACAGCCGGTTCTCGCACACGCTGGGCGTCACGCACGTCCTGAAGCGGCTGGTCGCATCCATCAGCGACGCCGCGCGCAGGGAGCCGATCCTGCGGGCCGGCAACGATGAGTACCAGCTCTATGACCCGTCGGCGGACGGTGCTGTCGCACGGAGCCTCGCCCACGCCGCACTGCTCCATGACGTCGGTCACCTCGCGTTCTCGCACGCGGGGGAGACGGCCTTCTCCGCCGGGGCGGGCCTCCTGGTCGGCGGGATGGAACTGGAGGACTTCATCGCTTGCTTCAGGGAGGAGGGGTTCGAGTCGGGCCTCTCCGAGTGCCTGTCGATCGCCGTCTGCCTGTCGCCCCGCTTCCGGGCGTTCTACGGGCGCGTGCTCGGCGCCGACGACGTCGACGGCCGGCTGCGCGAGATCTGCTGCTTCATCGGCGGCGTGCCGCACGACCCCCGGTACCCCGGCCTGGCCAACCTCATCTCCGGGGCCGCCGTCGACGCCGACAAGATCGACTACCTGAACCGCGACGCCCGCCAATGCGGCATCCCGGTGGGCGTCGACGTGTCACGCGTGTTCCTGAACTCGGCCTTGGTCCGGATCTCGCAGGACCAGGCACTCGCCCTGAGCCGGTCGCGCATCGGCCAGACCGGGGGCGGCCGGTTCTCCGCCGGCGTGCACTTCATCGTCAACTCGTCGGGGATCGACACCTACGACGAGCTCGCCAACGCCAAGGCGGTCCTTTACCAGCGCGTCTACCTGCACCAGCTCACGCGCAACGCCGAGCAGGTCCTGTCCGAGGCCGTCCACGGGGCGATCCGCGATGCGCCCGCGACCGCCGGTCCGGACCCCAGGGACATCTTCACGTGGTTCGGGTACGGCGACGACGAGTTGCTGGCGCGCCTGTCGCGCGAGCGGGGCTCGCGCCAGATCGCCGCCCGGCTGGTCACCCGGGATCTGCCGAAGCGGGCGTTCGTGATCTACCGGGACGCCTGCGAGCCGTTCGTGAGCCTGCGCGACGTGTTCGACGCGGGCGAGTGGGACGTGCACGACGCCCGGGGCGCGCTGGCCGACCTCGAACTGGTCTACCGACGCGCCACGTGCTGGCGCCTGTTCGACCAGCTCGTGCCGGTCGACCCGGTCGAGAGGCCGCGGCGGCTGGCGGAGCTGCGGGACCTGATCCGCCGCGAGGCCATCGCGGTCCGACGCAGCGTCGACCCGGGCTTCGTACCCCCGGCGCCCAACGCGGCCGAGCCCTACGTCGGCCTGTCGCCGCGCTTCGAGCTCAAGCCGATCAACGAGGTGCTCGTCCGCGAGAAGAACTCGATCGGCCACAGCGGCCAGTGGACGAAGTCCGAGGAGCTGTCCAACGCGGACAATCTCGGGCGCGGCGTCGACCACGTCCACGCGGACCGCGAATGGCTCCCCTACGTCGCGGTCGCGTGCACGAAGGTGCTCTACGACCTGCACGCGGGGACCATGGCGTCGTCGATCCCCGACGGGGCGGCAACGGGCGACGGCTCCGCCCGGGAGGGCTTCCCCGTCCGACCGCGCCTGCTTCTGCGCCTGGAAGAGGTCTGCTCGCGCACGGGCGTCGACCACGGCAGGCTGCTCGACGACATGGCGACGGCCGCCCGGGCCGGCTATTTCGGGGCCGCCGAGCGGATCGTGCCGCTCGACGGGGGGTTGCTGCCGCGGTGCGGCACCGTCGCGGCGCGCTACGCCACGTTCCGGGGGGAGGGGGGCTGGCAGGTCAGCCCGGGATCGGTGGCCGCCTTCGTCCGCCAGTTCCCGGTCGGCCTGCGTCCGGAGATGCTGTCCCTGCTGGCGGAAGGGACGATCATCACCCGCGGCGCGGTCGGGCAAGCCTTCGATCGGATGACCGCCGCGTCGCGGGCCCGGGGGGAGGGCGGGATCGTCTTCGCCCGCTTCTCGCCGAACAGCGGCAACGTGACCGGCATCGCGCTGGAGCAGGAGCGCCGGGACACCTATCTCGGCGCCGGCCACGGCTTTGTCCGAAATCTGGCCGAGCTTGAGGTCCGCCTGGCGGGTGGCCCGGCCGACTGCGTCGCCTTCGTCGACGACCAGTTCGCCAGCGGCGGCCAGGCCAGCGCCCAGATCCTGCACTGGGCCGGCGTCCCGCGCGAGCGATGGCCCGCCGCGATCCAGGGCGAGCGCAACATCGACATGAGCGCCCCCGGCGACCGGACGCTGGAGCTGCTGCGGTCCGGCAGGGTCAGGCTGATGTTCATGCACGGCACCGAGTCCGGGCGTACCCGCGTCGTCGAGACCGCGCGGTCCGCGGGCTTCGCCGACCTCGACGTCGTCTTCGACCGACTGATCCCGGCGAGCCCGATCCTGTCGGGACCGTTGCGGGAATTCCTCGCCGAAGTGGGTCGTGGCCTGCTGCGGGCCATCAGGCACGGCGACGCTCCGGTCGACGCCGCGGCGGACGCGGCGCTCGCGGCCGACGCGGTCGGCTACGGCGGCATCGGCAGCGTCATGGTCACGCCCACGAGCGCCCCCTCGCACGCGATCACCGCGCTGTGGTGTCCCGGCGCCTACTCCGGGCAACCCTGGCTCCCCCTGTTCCTCAGGCGCGGGTACCGGAAGCACCTCGTCTTCGGGTAGGCGGCGCCATCCGGCGGTCCCGGGCGTGTCGGCGAGTTCCGTCGTCTCGGTCCGGGCGGACCGAAGTCCCGAGTACGAGCCCGGCCCACGTCGTCGGCCCCGGCGCGGAAGCCGACGCGCTCGACGCTCCGGTCGCGGGTCCAAGTCCGACTCCAACCCACCTTGTCCCCGGAGCCGGGAGCGGGGGCCCGGAGTGGTCATGGCCAAAGCGGGCTCTCGCCTGGCCGCGCCGCGCTTTGATGACGCGTCCGTTCACGCGGCGTTCGGCCGCCTGGATGATCCGGATCGCATCGTCCTCTGCCGAGGATCGTCCTGACATCGTGGCGCCTTATCAACGGGTGAAGCCGACCTCTCGTCGCTACGCCCTCGCGCGACGCCGCGAGCGCCGATGCTGTCTGTGGCCCCGTCACGGTTGTGATCCTGCCACACCGCCCGCGGCGACGGGGTCCGTGTCCCTGATCCCCATTACGGTCGCGGCTTCGCCCTAGGCGAACTTGGGGTGCGCGACCGGTGCGGGCGGCATGACGCTTCGCGCTCGCCGGGCCGCGGGATCTCCCTCCTCCAGCCGAGCGAAGTCGCCGCCAATTCGAGCCCGACGATCCACGAGGAGCGATGCCGTGACGCTGCCGATACGTATCTCCGCCCCGCCGCCGAATGGAGGTCACGAGGATGGCGAGGGGTCGTGCTATTGCGACCTCGTCGAGATCAACGATTGGGGCGCATTCGAGATCGTCGAGGCGCTTTCCGGAGAGTTGGCGACGCTTCTGCGACAGAAATCCACGAGCGCCTATCTGGTCCGCACGCATGGCGACATGGAGGTCGGTCCGCCCTTCTGCCATCCCGACGCTGACGATGAGCCGATGTACTGCGCGGTGGACCATCTCGGGAGAATCGAGCGCGATCCCGCGGCGAACGAGGCGCTGTGGCGTTGCGCGAACGCCGCCGTGGAACTTCCCGGGGGGCACCGGCTCGCCGAGCCCGCCAGAGATCGAGTAAAGGACTTGGCGGCGCGCGCGCTCGCGCACGATCGATCACCCGTTCTCGACGCCGTGGCGGAAAGTGCGGACGGCCTTCGAACGCCCGGCCGAACGAGATCGCGGGCCCGCCGTCGTTCGGGACCATGGCGGACGGCACGACCGAGGGGCGGCGAAACGCTGCCGCTGCGTGTGGGCCCCACGCCGCTGTCGCCGTCGAGACCGGGGTATCCGTCGCCGTCCAGGCGTCGTCGTGGGTCCAAGCCGGATCGGCCGGTCGGCCACGGATGCCACGCCGCGAGCCACGCCAGACATCGACGTTTCGTCAACCAATGGATCGACTACCCGACCCCGCTCAGGCGTCCGTTAAGCCGGGCCGCCGCATCGTGCCGAAGGAAGGATGTCCGGGAGGCGAACATGCAGATGGAGTCGGTCGGGGCGGGGTTGTCATGGATCCCGGGCCTGGGACCCTGCCGCATTTCGACCTGTTCGCGCGAACGCTCGGTGACATCGACTCGCCGGAAACGATGGCGTGGTGGTCGGATCCCGATTGGAGGGGGCACGTCGCCCTCGCGGTGATCACGGAGCGTGGGAGCGCACGCATCGCCTCCTCCAGTGTGATCCTGGGCGGGGGCAGGCAGGCGGCGCCGACCGCGGGCTCCGGCGATGCCGGAGATAGGCGCGCCTTCCTGAGACGCGAGGTCGAACGTCAGCGCTCGGCGTCGAGATCCGCGATAGACCGTGCCCTGGCGGGATTGGCATTCCGCCCCGACGGGGCGACGTTCCACGTGACGAGTGCTTTTGCACTGCGTACGGTGAAGGCGCATCTCGACGTCGGAAGCGGATGGGCCGGCGGCACAGTTCGTCTGGGGCGGGAGACAGCCCTTCGGGCGGGTGGCGGGGCAGCCTCGCGCAGCGTGCCGGGGGTGGGGGATGGCCACGCATGCGGCGCGAGGGCGGTCGACGCGCTCGCCGACGATCTCGCCACTTGGCTCGAACGCCAGTACTTCCACGACGACTGGAGCCCCGACGATACAAGTCAGGCGGCACTGTCCCACGCCCTGGCTGTCATGGTCGCCGCTCACAACGGCGAGATCAGCGACTCCTTTGCGATCGGCCGTGCCGGAAGCCTCCCGGCGCCAAGGTCGTCGGCGGGAGGGGAGACCGGGGCTCGATCGCGGCTGTCCGATCACCACGCAACCGGCCGTGCGGTCACGCCGCTCGAACCCCTGGCATAGGCTCGACGGCCCCCCGGATAGTGCGACTCACGATCGTCGGGCCGACCGGGCCTCCGAGCCCGCGTCGGTCCAGGGCAGCCGTGGGGCCGTCAGCCACCCCGCGAATGTCGCGATGCGCGGCGCTCGCGGCGTACTGGGACGCTGTCGTTTCGGACGCTTTCGGGCGTGCTGTCGCGGAGCAGGTCGCCGCAGCCGCCGAGATCAAGGAAGGGATGGACCCGACGGAACCGCCTCTCGGTCCGCTTCATCGCGCAACGATTCGGCCTCGGCGAGGTACTTAGCCCTGATCTGCTCCTCCTGGTGTTCGATGCGCTGAATCCCGACCAAGTGCCCGCAAACCTGGAAGACCAGCTTTTCGGTTTCGTTTTCAGGCGAATTTCGGCGCAGCAGCGGACCGAGCGGCTCAGGGGCGGCCAGCAGCCCCTGATGCGTTGGCGCCGTCCCGCGAATCAGATCCTGCCACGCCTCGGGCAGCATCGTTAGTTTGCCCTCGGCTTTCCTCTTGAGCTCATCGGTGAGCCACTTCTCGTTCTTCGTCGGTGTATTGGCGACGAGCCTCGCAAGCTCGGCGAGCCGTTCGTCTCGCTGGGTCACGCGCAGCTCGTCCATGTAGCCGGCATGATCGTTTGCGTAGGCGGTCGCGAGCCCCCGCGCATGGTTGAACGCGGCGTCGATCGCCGGCGGCCGCCTCCTGGGATTGTGGCGCAGCGCCACATCGCGGCTGCCGTCCTCGGACCGAAGCACGGTGAACATGACCGTTTGGGAGTGCGGCCGCAGGTAAGGCCTATCCGTCAACGTGTAGGGCAGCGAATTCAAGGGGACGACGCTCACCCACACCTCGTCGCCGAACGCGGCCGCGACGTGGCGCGTCCCGAAAGGAGTTTCGTGCATCTCGACATTCGCGACGCATGTTTCTGTGGCGATGGGCATGGGAACCTCCTGTGTGTCGCAGCGAGGTTCGCGGTTGATCATGCAAGGGACAAACGTGAGGGCGGCGCAAGCGCCATGCAGCTTCAGAGTTTAGCTGCTGACGCCGCGGACGCCTGGTGCGTCGTTGTCGGGCGCGATCACCGGGCCAGACGGATTGGCCGGGGAGATACGTCGGCTCGACGAGGCGCAACTTCTCT
Source organism: Methylobacterium sp. ME121 (assembly GCF_000974725.1). Taxonomy (NCBI): domain Bacteria; kingdom Pseudomonadati; phylum Pseudomonadota; class Alphaproteobacteria; order Hyphomicrobiales; family Methylobacteriaceae; genus Methylobacterium; species Methylobacterium sp. ME121. The sequence continues at coordinate 26,525 of NZ_BBUX01000067.1, read as the reverse complement.
CGCGTGGTCCAGTGCGGCCGGCGCTGCACCGAGGTGAGCACCTCGACGCGCTCTTGCGCGCACGCCTCGGCAAAACTGAGAGTGCTTCGGGTCATTCTTGGCGATTATGCAAATGCTCCGAAGGGATCGGAGCATCGTGGGGCATATTGCGTGAGTGTAGACGGATGCCACAACCTAAGGGCAACTGATAGATTCGGGCCAACGGCGGAATTGTTCGGTCGGACACACTTTGTCACGATCGCGAGGATCTGGAGACAAACCCGCGATCTATCTTGATCGTCGCGCTTTCGACAGACGCCGAACATGCCAAGGATTACTCCCTGGAGACGGCCGAGGAGGATCGACGCCTCGGCAAAACGGCTCAGAAATACCGAGCCCTGCCGTGCTCGGCCACCCAGCTATCGTAGTCTTCGAGAGCCAGACCGCGTCCGTTTATCCGAACTTTCGAACGTCTCCAGACAATCCGCAGCCGACACGGAGTTTTAGATGATGAAACGAACTGTCGAGTACTTGACGGCCGCATTCATGTTCGTCGCGACAGTATCGAGTGCGACCGCCGCCCTCGCATTCGAGCGTGGCGGCCATGGCGGTGGTCCGGACTGGGGTCGGGCAGGCGACCATGGTTCGCCTCCCGGCGGCGATCGCGCATTCCGAGGGGGTGGTCACGGGTCTGCGAGATTTGGCCTCCATCGCGGTCCTCGCTCCAACACGTTCCTGCCGGCCGTCCCGTTCGCAGGAGGGCGGCAACACCGGCCGCGCCCTCACTAGGACGAACGGACGGTCGGCTACATTCGAGGCGACCGCCGTCTGTCTCGCCTCCGGAACCTGGCGTTCGCGGCAGGTCCAGTTCGTGGGCGAGGTGGGATCGGCCAGTCCGCGCCGTCCTGCAGCATTATGTTCCGTCGCCGCGATGACTACGATCACCTGCCGGATTATATCTTCCGATAAGCCGGTCCAATATGTCACGCCTGCTTGCCGAGACGTGTATTCACCGGTTGATCGTATTGGTGTCGAGCGTCTTGGGGCCGACGACACCGACGGCACTCGCGGTCGGTAGGCAACGAGGGTGACAGTTCGAGCGGAAGCGTCTTCCCCGTCGCTCGCGCGTCACGCTTCATTTTACAAGATGTGGAGAGTCGATGCAGCATGCGGATATTGTGCTTACTGACGCTATGCGATGGCTGCGTTGGTTGCCGGGCTGGGCGCAGAGTGTCGCTCTTGTTCTCGGATGTTTTGTTGTTGTGCTGCCACTTCATCAGTTCGCGTATCGCTTCCTGACACGAGCGTCTCAAGACCGAGGCCTGTTCTGGCGCTCACTCGTTCGACGGACGCAAGGTCCCACCCGTCTCTGCCTCATCATCGTCGCTGTTGGTGCCGCTTCCGCCGTCGCACCGGTGTCCCGGGAGGTCCGGGTCTTGGTGAACCATCTTCTGCTCGTCGGTTTCGTTGCGCTCGCCGGTTGGTGCTGCTGCATCGCGATCCACATCGCTACCGTCATTTACCTGCGGCGATTCAAACTCGACGCTGAAGACAACCTTCTCGCGCGCAAGCACTTCACCCAGGTGCGCCTCCTCGAACGCGCGGCCGTGACGCTCGTGGCGTTGATTACGGTCGCCGTGTGCCTGATGACGTTCGAGCCCGTGCGGCAATACGGCGTAAGCCTTCTGGCCTCGGCGGGAGCCGCGGGCCTGATCCTCGGTCTAGCGATGCAGCCGGTACTCTCGAACCTCGTTGCCGGAATCCAAATCGCGATAACGCAGCCTATCAAAATCGAAGATGCGGTCATCGTTGAGAACGAATGGGGTTGGGTCGAGGAAATCAACTCGACGTACGTGGTTGTTAGGCTTTGGGATTGGCGTCGGCTTGTCGTACCACTGACATATTTTATTCAAAAGCCATTCCAGAACTGGACGCGCGAGGGTTCGTCGCTCATCGGGAGCGCTTTCCTCTACGTCGACCACACCGCGCCAATCCCAGCCATGCGGAAAAAGCTTGCAGAGATCGCCGCGCAATCAAATCTCTGGGACGGAAAGGTCGTGAGCCTCCAGGTCTCAGACGTGCGAGAGAACGTGATTGAAATTCGAATGCTGATGAGCGCTCGCAATGCTTCGCAGGCCTGGGATCTGCGATGTGAAGTCCGGGAGAAGATGGTCGGCTTCCTGCAGGCCGAGCTGCCCAGCGCGCTGCCGCGGTATAGGACGGAATGGCTCCGAACCGATCGTGACCGTCCAACACAGTCAGCAGGCTGCGCCCCGGCACAGTAGTTCGGCGTCGGCGCACTTCACCAACACGCCGCGAACGCTCATCATCTCGTCAATCATCGGGGGCTCTAGGTTTGAGGCAGGTGCTCGCAGCCGAACCTTACCCGGCATTCGCCGATGCCCCCCACCCCCGCGAGCTACACGACCACCCGTGACACGACGGAAGTTCGGATGGGAGCACCGCCGATTCCCATGCTTGGCTTATGTAGCCAACGGACCGGCCAGCCTGCGCTTTGAGGAACGACCACGATCCCGACGCCATGATGACCTTGAGTTGTGCATCAGCCGGTTTAACTTGATCGTCCCCGGCCATGAAACCTCTCGATCCGGTGTTGGATGCATGGGATCGCATGCGCGCCAGCCGCTTCCGTCGCTGTCTGGATTTGAAGAGTGATCGAAGCTGTCGGAACGGAGCACTTATGGCGATCTGGGATCATGCATCCGGTCTACCTTGCCTCGAAGGAACGTGAGATCAATCGCTGGCCGGGCATGCGCTGGACACGATCATAGCACCGCGCCCCTAAGAGCCCGTCCGGTAAGGGTCTGAAGCGGGGCTGAGTGGCCGGGATGGCGATGCTTCCAGGAGGGTGCTGAAGCCTGACTTGGAAGCGCCATGTGGACCCCGACCACCCGGCGGCAGCATAGCCGCGTGGGCCTTCGCTATGAAACCGACCTGACCGACGCCGAGTGGGCGGTGATCGCGCCACTGATGCCGAGGCCGGCGCCCTGTGGTCGGCCTCCGCTCTGGACGACACGGGAGGTCCTGAACGCCATCTTCTACGTTCTGAGAGGTGGGATCTCTTGGCGGATGATCCCCAAGGATCTGCCGCCGCGCTCGACCACGTTCGGCTACTTCAGCCGCTGGCGCGACACAGGGCTGTTCGGCCGGATCAACCACCACCTGGTCATGCTTGATCGCGAGCGTGTCGGACGAGAAGCCTCGCCGTCCGCCGCAGTGCTCGACAGCCAGACCGTCACAACGATGGAGAGCGGCGGGCCGCGCGGCTACGACGCCGGCAAGAAGGTCAAAGGCCGCAAGCGCCAAGCGCTGGTCGACACCGACGGGCGTGCGCTCGTCCTCGATCCGCAACCTGCCGACGTGCAGGACCAAGACGGAGCCGTTCCGGTGCTACGCCTGTCGCGCCGGACCTTCCCGTTCATCGCCAAGGCCTTCGCCGACGCCGGCTATGCCGGCGACAAGCCAACGAGCGCGACGATCATCGCCGTCGAGATCGTGCGCAAGCCGCCGGATCAGGTTGGCTTTGCTGTTCATCCACGTCGGTGGGTCGTTGAGAAATTCTTCGCCTGGATCAGCCGCAATCGACGCCTCTGGAAGGATCCGGAAGCGACACTCGCCTCCGCACGAGCCTTCCTCTACGCCGCAGCCGTCATGATCCTCGTCAGGCGCCTCGCCCGATCAGCCTGACTTCTCGGACGGACTCTAAGGAGCCGGATGCCGCCGCGGTACAACTTCGTGCGCCTTGCCGCGGGGTCTGACGCGCCGGGGCAATTTATTCTGATCATATTCGTGGGATGGGTAGCTTTTTCCGCTGGACGGGGGTGTGTAATTTAAACAGGGTTTTGCCTAACCCCTTTTTGGCATTGGGAATTCGTCAGCCGCCGGGGGCAGTTTTTTCCAACTCCCTACAGCCGCGCAACCTCGTGACGACGACGCCCCGGCCGGTACCGCTGATCCGCCGCCTCCTCGCCGACCCGCGCACGGTGGTGAGCCGCGCCCGGACCCACGACAACGCCGCGCATCTCGCGCCCGATTTCCTCCAGCAGGTGGTCGGGCGCTACGCCGGCACGCGGCTCGGCCGGCAGGAACTCGACGGCGAACTCATCGCCGACCGGGACGACGCCCTGTGGACGCGCGCCGCCCTGGAGGCGGACCGGATCGCCGCCGCCCCCGATCTCGGCCGGATCGTCGTGGCGGTGGACCCGCCCGCCGCCTCGGGCGCGCGCTCGGATGCCTGCGGGATCGTGGCGGCCGGGCGCGCCGGCGGGCACGCCTACGTGCTGGCCGACGCGAGCCTCGCCCGCGCCACCCCGCAGGCCTGGGCAGCCGCGGCGCTGGCGCTCTACCACCGGCTCCGGGCGGACGCCCTCGTGGTCGAGGTCAACCAGGGCGGCGAGATGGCCGCCGCCGTGCTGGGCCAGTGCGACCCGGCCGTGCCGGTCACCCGCGTCCACGCCACGCGGGGCAAGTACCTGCGCGCCGAGCCGGTCTCGCTGCTCTACGCCCGCGGGCTGGTCCACCATGTCGGCGCCTTCCCGGCGCTGGAGGACGAGCTGTGCGATTTCGGGCCGGACGGGCTGTCCGGCGGGGCGTCGCCCGACCGCCTCGACGCCCTGGTCTGGGCGCTCACGCACCTGATGCTGGAGCCCCGGGCCGCGCCGCGGATCCGGCGGCTCTGACGGGGAGGGCCCGAAACAATTCGGCGCGCTTCGGGAGAAGCGCGCCGGAGTCGGTTCGTGGTCTCTGGAACGAACTGCATGCTGTATACACAATGTCGTGCGCCAAATCTGTAGCGATCAGGCCACGGCACGCGGTCCTGTGCTGGGAATCCCCACCGTAATTCTCCTTATTGCGCGGCGGCGACGGGCAGATTGAGCGGCGGATTTGTCGGGATGATCCGCGCCGTCCTTCCGGGGCGCCGCGGGCGGACCCTCAATCCTGACCGGTCATCGGTGCCCGACGCCGGCACATCGGCGTGCCTGGCCGCCGGGAGTCCGATCGCGCGCCCGGTCGCCCCCGCCGCCATCGCCCCCGCCACCGCCGCAGGCGCCGCCGGCGCCCGAAGCAAAGCTGCCGGCTCCGGAGGGGCGGGAGCCCTGGGCGCGCCGCGAGCGCCGCGCGGCTCGCATCCCGCAGCGGGGGAAGGGGACGGGCGCGACGACGAAGACCGCGAGTTCGAGGGCCTGCCTCCCGTCCATCGGAGCCGCCGTCGGTTCGTCGGTCCGGACGTTCCAGCACGGGCGGGTGTCGGGGCCGTCACGGGGGCGCCGTCAGGCTCCGCAGGGCCGCCCGGACGTCGGCGAGGGCGCCGACCAGGGCGTAGCAGGCGAAGTCGTGCGCGCCGGCGGCGGCCTTCGCCAGCCGGAAGCGGCAGCTGAGGCGGTTCGCCCCGGCCTCGGGGGCGATCGCGAATGCGGGCCGCGGCGCGTCGGGCTCCTGCTCCGGCGGGCCCGGCGCCCAGACCGCGAGGGCGTGCGAGCCCTCCGGCGTCGCCAGGATCACGGGGTCCGGCCGCTCCCCCGCTCCGGGGTCGAGGGGCGCGATCCCGCCGGTGGCCGGGTCGAAGCGCCAGGCCGCGGAGAAGTCCGCCGGCACGGCGGCGGCGAGGGGTTCGAGGCGGAGCGCCGCCGCGGGCTCGGCCAGCACGAAGCTCGCCTGCACCTCCACGGCGTTGCCGAGGCCCGGCAGGCCGAGGGCGACCCGCTTGCGCAGGATCGGGGCCGGGATCGCGGGGCTCGCGGGCGCGGTCGGGCAGTCCGAGGGGGGCTCGTCGGCCGGGTCGGCGGCGCCGTCCCAGGCCATGCGGGTCTCGGTCTCGGCCCAGCTCCGGCCGGCGCGCAGGGCGCGGAGCCGGCGGGCCGCCGGCGCGCCGGTCCCGTCCTGCGGGGTGCCGGCCTCGCTCGCGCGGCGGCAGCCCGCGCCTGACCCGACCTCCGCCCGCGCCTGCAGGGCGTCGCCGGGCTCGGTGTCGGCGAGGAAGGTGACGCCGTCCCAGGTCAGCGTGTCCACCGCCCCGGCGACCCGCCGGGACAGGCGCAGGCTGATCTCGGACCGGCCGAAAGGGTGCGCCAGGATCAGCGTCCCGTCGGGCTCCGGCCACAGGGGCACGGGGGCGGGCGCATCCGCCGCCCGGGCCGGCGCGGCGAGGAGCGCCGCGACGAGGCCGCCGAGACGGGCGGCGCGGGCGCGCGCCCGGAACCGCGCCTGGGGCCGTGTGGGGATCCGGGGCTGCATCGCGTGACCATAGCTCAGGAACGGACCGGCATGTCGACCCTCCTCGAACGCCTGGCGCGGGTGGCGCGCCGCGCCGTCGGCGGCCCGGCCCTCGCCACCAAGGCCGCCGCGGCCCCGGCCTTCGCCCTCTACGCCGAGGGCCGGGCCAGCTGGACGCCCCGCGACCCGGCGGCGCTCGCCCGGGCCGGCTACCAGGCCAACCCGGTGGTCCACCGGGCGGTGCGGCTCGTCGCCGAGAGCGCCGCGAGCCTGCCGCTGATCGCCACCGGCCCCGGCGCCGCGCGCGCGGGCGACCTGCTGGCCCTGCTGGCGCGGCCGAACCCCCGGGAGAGCGGCCCGCACCTCCTGGAGACGCTCTACGCCGACCTCCTGCTCACCGGCACGGCCTACCTGGAGGCGGTGAGCCTCGACGGGCGGGTCGCCGCGCTCCAGGCCCTGCGGCCCGGGCGGATGCGGGCGCTGCCGGGCCCGGACGGCTGGCCGGCGGCCTACCTGTACACGGCGGGCGGGCGCAGCCGCCGGTTCGACCTCCCCGAGCCGGGCACCGCCGTGGCGCCGATCCTGGCGCTGGCGCTGTTCCACCCGGAGGACGAGACCGGCGGCCTCGCCCCGATCGCGGCGGCGGCCGCGGCCCTCGACATCCACAACGCCGCGAGCGCCTGGAACAAGGCGCTGCTCGACAACGCCGCCCGTCCGTCCGGCGCCCTCGTCTTCGCCGGGGCGACGCTGTCCGAGCCGCAATTCGACCGGCTGAAGGCGGAGCTGGAGGCGAACTACCAGGGCGCCGCCAATGCCGGCCGGCCGCTCCTGCTGGAGGGCGGCCTCGACTGGAAGCCGCTCGCGCTCTCGCCGCGGGACATGGACTTCGTGGCGGCCAAGGACGCGGCCGCCCGGGAGATCGCCCTGGCCTTCGGCGTGCCGCCGCTGCTGCTCGGCCTCCCCGGCGACAACACCCACGCCAACTACGCCGAGGCCAACCGCGCCCTCTACCGCCAGACCCTGGTCCCCCTCGCGGCCCGCACCGCCCAGGCGCTGGCCGGCTGGCTGGAGCCCGCCTTCGGCGCGATCGACCTGGAGCCGGACCTCGACCGGATCGAGGCGCTCGCCGGCGAGCGGGAATCCCTGTGGCGCCGGGTCCAGGCCGCGGACTTCCTGTCGGTGGCGGAGAAGCGGGAGGCCGTCGGCTACCCGCCCGCGATGCCGCCGGCGCCGGGCACTCCCTGAGGCGCGGGTCTCCGCGTCGGCTGCGGACGTCCCCTCACCGGCCCACCCGAGGATCCCCTATGGACGGCCACTTCTCCGGCTATGCCAGCCTGTTCGGCGTGCCCGATCTCGGCCGCGACGTGGTGGTGCCGGGCGCCTTCGCGGCGAGCCTCGCCCGCCGCGGGGCCGCGGATGTGCGGCTCCTGTTCCAGCACGACCCGGCCGAGCCGATCGGCCGCTGGCTCGCCCTGCGCGAGGACGGCCGCGGCCTGTTCGCGGAGGGCCAGCTCAACCTCGCCGTGCGGCGCGCCCGGGAGGTCGACGCCCTGATGCGCGCCGGCGGCCTCGACGGGCTCTCGATCGGTTTCCGCACGCTGCGCGCCCGGAAGGGCGCCGGCGGCGAGCGCCGGCTCCAGCAGGTCGACCTCTGGGAGATCTCGCTCGTGACCTTCCCGCTGCAGCCGGGGGCCAGGGCGCGCCCAACCCCGGTTCCGGGCCCGGGCCCGGAGGCCGACGCGATCCGCGACCTCGCCGGCCTGATCGCGCCGCCGCGCGCCGCGAGACCCGCCGCGAGACCTGCCGCGAGACCTGCCGCGAGACCTGCCACTCGGCCGCTGCCGGCCGCGCGATCCTGACTTCCACCCCCGACGAGGCCCGCCATGGACGCCCAGACCCCGATCGCCGAACCCGCCCTCGCGCCGCCGCGCGGCCTGCCGCCGCTGGAGAACAAGGCCGCCCACCCCGAGGGCGGCCCGGTCCGCTCCGCCCTCGACGAGCTCGCCGCCGCCTTCGCGGCCTTCAAGGAGACGAACGACGCGCGGATCGACCGGATCGAGGGCCGCCTCGGCGTCGACGTGCTCACCGAGGAGAAGCTCGCCCGGATCGACGCGGCCCTCGACGCCGCCCGCACCCGCCTCGACCGCATCGCCCTGGAGCGGGCCCGGCCGCCCCTCGCGCAGCCGGATGCGCGGGGGCCGGGGACCGCGCACGAGCACAAGGCCGCCTTCGACCTCTACGTCCGGGCGGGCGAGAGCGCCGGGCTCAAGCGCCTCGAGGCCAAGGCGCTGTCGGCCGGCTCCGGGCCGGACGGCGGCTACCTCGTCCCCGACACGATCGAGCGGACCGTGCTGACGCGCCTCGGCCAGGTCTCGCCGATCCGGTCGATCGCCAGCGTTCAGGCGATCTCGGGCGCCCAGTACAAGCGCGCCGTCTCGGTCGGCGCGCCGGTCACCGGCTGGGCCGCCGAGACCGCGCCGCGGCCCGAGACCGCCGCGCCGGCCCTGTCGGAGATCGCGTTCCCCGCCATGGAGCTCTACGCGATGCCGGCCGCCACCCAGACGCTCCTCGACGATGCCGTGGTGGATCTCGACGCGTGGCTCTCGGCCGAGGTGGAGACCGCCTTCGCCGAGCAGGAGGGCGTCGCCTTCGTGTCCGGCAACGGCGCGAGCCGCCCGCGGGGCTTCCTGAGCTACGACACGGTCGCCAACGCCGCCTGGGTGCCGGGCAAGATCGGCACGGTCGCCACCGGGGCGGCCGGGGCGTTCCCGTCGGCCAGCCCGGGGGACGTGCTGTTCGACCTGATCTACGGGCTGCGCGCGGCCTACCGGCAGAATGCCGGCTTCGTCATGAACCGGCGCACCCAGAGCGCGATCCGCAAGTTCAAGGACTCGGAGGGCAACTATCTCTGGCAGCCGCCGCTCGCCGCCGGCCGGGCCGCGACGCTGGTCGGCTTCCCGGTCACCGAGGCCGAGGCGATGCCGGATCTCGCCAAGGACAGCCTGTCGGTGGCCTTCGGCGATTTCCGCCGGGGCTACCTCGTGGTCGACCGGACCGGGATGCGGGTGCTGCGCGACCCGTACTCGGCCAAGCCCTACGTGCTGTTCTACACCACCAGGCGCGTCGGCGGCGGGGTGCAGGACTTCGACGCGCTCAAGCTCCTGAAGTTCTCCTGAGCGCCCACGGCAAGGCGGGCCGCGGCGTGGCCGCGGCCCGCGTCGGCGGTCAGCGGCCCGCGTTGCCGTCGCGCAGGGTGCCGGTCGGCTCCTGCACGTGCGCCTCGAGGAACCAGAGGTGCTTGTCGACCGCCCGCGAGATCTCGGTGAACAGGTCGGCGGTGTCGGGATCGCCGGCCTCGTCGGTCTCGTCGATGTTCTGCCGCACCGCGTTGGCGTAGGCGGCGTAGCTGTCGATCAGCGCGGCGATGTGGTCGGCGATGGCGTAGATGCCGGTCGGATAGGCCGGCAGCTTGGTGCGCTCGGCGACCGCCTGGGTCGAGCCGAAGGCCGTGGCGCCGAGCTGGACCGCGCGCTCCGCGACGCTGTCGTTCAGCTCGTCGAGCTGGGTGCGGAACCCGTCGAGCATCTCGTGGACGCCGATGAATTGGGGGCCCTTGAGGTTCCAGTGGGCCTGCTTGATCGCCAGGGCCAGATCGATGCCGTCCGCGAGCCGCGCGTTGAGCGCCTCGATCGAGACCTTCTTGGCGTTCGAGTCGGTGTTGTTGCGGGTCTTGTGCGTCCGCGGGGTGTTGCTGGTGCCGGTGTCGGCCATGCTCTCGCTCCGTGAGCCGGTAAGGTTCGGATGCGAAAAGTGCCGATCGGCCCCCAGGTTCCCGCAGGCGCGAAGGATCCGCGGGAGGGCGGCGGCTTTGCCGCGGCGGGGCCGGGCCGTTCTAGCGCCGGCGGCCCGGGCGGGCCATCCAGTCGGACCGGTTGCCGCGGGGCGCGGTCTCGCCGACCTGGATGCGCGACAGCTCCGCCGAGCGCGCGGCGATCCAGCCGGCATGCTCGGCGACCGGCGTCACGGCGGTGAAGCCCCCGCAGGCGGTCCGGCGCGCGCCCTGCTGCAGGGCGCCGCTCGACCAGCTCACCACGCCGACGATCCGGTAGCCACCGGGGCCGCCGGTCAGGATCGGGCCGCCGGAATCGCCCAGGCAGGCGCCGGCGCCCGAGGTCTCCGCCATGCGCCGCCGATCGGTCACGACGGTCACCCGGTTGGCGACCTGGAGCGAGCCGATCGACACAAGGTGGGCGAGCCGCAGGATCCGCGCCGAGTTCCGCCGGTTCTCGGCCACCACACCGAAGCCCGCGATGTCCACGGGCTGCCCGTCGGTGATCGAGGCCGCGCCCCGGGGATCGAGGGGCACGAAATCGGTGCCGAGGGGCTGCTCGAGCTTGAGCAGCGCCAGGTCGACGCCGGGCTGGTCCTCGGGGGTCGTCCCGGGCACGAAGTCCGGGTGCATGGAGGCGGTGATCACCGCGGTCCGGTGCTGGCGGAAGTTCCGGTCGACGCTGATCACCGTGTAGCCGGCCGGCCGCATCACGCAGTGGGCCGCGCTGAGCACGAGGTCCGGGGCGATCAGCGTCCCCGAGCAGATCTCGCCCTCGGTGCTCTCGATCCGCACCACGAAGCTGCGCGCCCCGTTCGGGTCCCGCGTCGTCGTGCCGTTGATCACCGCCGCCGCGGGCGTGGGCAGCAGGCCGCCGAGGGCGCCGAGCAGCGACAGGCCCAGGATCCCGCCCCACAGGCCGCCGCGCAGGCTGCGCTCGCGGGGGCCGGCCTTTCGGATCGGGCGAGGGGACATCGGGAACTCCGGGCGCGCGCGGGCGCGGGTGGGGGACGCCGGAGGCGGCGCCGAGACGGCCTAGGGCACGGCACCCTAGAGGAAGCGAGCCTAGAGCAAGGCAATAGCCCGGCCAAGCTGAGGTTCCCTGCGCGCACCGCGCCGCGACGCTACTGCGCCCAGCGCGCCGTCCGGTTCCAGCCGTCGAGCACGCGGTCGATCCAGCCCCGCTGCGGCCCCACCAGGACGCCCTGGGTCAGGCCGCCGCAGGCGCCGCCGATCCAGGCCGACACGGCCAGCACCGCCCCGTCCGGTCCCGCGATCGGGCCGCCGGAATCGCCCTGGCAGGCGCCGCCGCCCGCGCCCTTGAGCCAGACCAGGATGCGGCTCGGCCCGTAGGGCTCGATCACCGGCAGGCCGAGGCTGCGATAGGTGCCGGTGGAGCGCGGGTCGCCGGGCCTGGCCGCGCCGTAGCCCGCCAGGGTCAGGGTCTCGCCCGCCCGCGCCGGGGCGGCGCTCAGGGTCACGGGCGCGAAGCGCGCGGGCAGCGGCGTCGCGGTGCGCAGCAGCGCGAGGTCGACGGAGCGCCGCCGGGCCGCGGCCGCGCCGGCATCGTAGCCCGGATGGAGCGCCTGCGCGGCGACGTCGACGAGCACGGGCGCCCCGGCGGCGTCGCGGAAATGGACGCGGTGCTCCCGCGCGTCGGCGAGGCAGTGGCCGGCGGTCAGCACCGTGTCGGGGGCGAGCACCACGCCGGTGCAGACGCCGCCCCTCGACGACAGGACCATCACGGCCCCGCCGGCCGGCGCCTCGGTGCCGCCGACGATCGCCCGCGCCGGGACGGCCGCGAGAGCCAGGATCGCCGTCAGCATCGCCGCCAGGATCGCCGTCAGGGCCGTCGCCGGCGCGGCGCGGGCCGCGGGGCGGCGCTTCGAGATCGTCATCGGACCACCTGCAGAGAGACGCGCGATGATCCCGTTACGCATCGCCGCCGCCGCCGTCGAGCCGGTGGGCGTGCCCGACCTGCGCGCCTACCTGCGCGTCGACTCCGACGCGGGCGCCGACGAGGACGGCCTGCTCCAGGCCCTGATCGCGGCGGCGCGCGCGAGCCTGGAGGTCGAGACCCGGCGGATCCTGGTCCCGGGGCGGTACCGGATCGCCCTGTCCGCTTGGCCGCCCGACGGGCAGGTGCCGCTGCCCCTGAGCCCGCTGGTCGCGGTCCTCCGCGCCGGCCTCGCGGATCCGTCCGGAGGCGTCACCGACCTCGACGCCGGGCTGGTGCGCCTCGGCCCCGACCCGGACGCGGCGCCGTCCCTGCGGGTCGACCCGTCCGCGCCGGATCCCGCCGGCCGCACCATCCTGATCGAGGTCGCGGCCGGGTACGGCGGCGACGGGCCCCCGCTCCCAGAGCCCCTGCGCCTCGCGGTCCTGCGCCTCGCGGCCGCCCGCTACGAGCATCGCGGCGACGAGCCCGACGCCGCCCGCACCGACACCGCCGCCCTCGCCGCGCCGTTCCGGCGCCTGCGGCTGTGATCCTCGCACCCGGAGCTGCCCCGATGGCGATCTCGCCCCAACGCCCAGCCCTCGGCGCGCGGCGCCGCCGCTTCGTGCTCGAGCGGCCCCTGGAAGAGCCGGACGGGTTCGGGGGCGTGCTGCGCCGCTACGTGGCCGGCCCGGTCCTGTGGGGCGCCATGGCCCCGGCGGGGCTCGCCGACCGCCCGGCCGGCGGCCGCACCGACACGCGGCCCGCCTACCGCGTCACCCTGCGGAGCCGGGCCGCGCTCGACCCGACCATGCGCCTCGCCGCCGGGCCGCGCCGCTTCGCGATCCGCGCCGTCGCCGAGCCCGACGCGCGGGGCCGCGACCTGGTCTGTCACGTCGAGGAACTGCCCGGTGAGGGCCGGTCGTGAGCGATCCGGGCCCGCTCCTGGCGCTCCGCGCCGGCCTGATCGCCCGCTTCGCCGCCGACGCCGCCCTGGCCGCCCTCCTGGGCGGCCGGGTCCGGCTCTACGATGAGCCGCCGCGGGGCACGCTCCCGGTCTACGCGCTGTTCGGCGAGTCCGAGATCACCGACGCGTCCGTCGACGGCGCCGAGCGCCACCGGCACAGCCACGCGATCGCGGTGATCGCTCAGGCAGGCTCGGTGCGCACCGCCCTCGACGCCGCGGCGCGGATGGCGGCGCTGCTCGCGGACGGGGCGACGCCCCTCGTCCTGCCGCTGGCCGGCTGCCGGCTCGTCACCCTCCGGGTGCGGGCCGTCCGCGCCCACCGCGACGCCCGGACCGGCGAGGCGCGGGCGACCCTGACGGTCGAGGCCGTCACCGAGAACCTGTGAGGAGGGTGCCGATGGGCGCGCAGAAGGGCAAGGACCTGCTGATCCGGGCCGGCGACGGCGCGGGCGGCTTCGCGGCGGTGGCGGGCCTGCGCAGCCGCCAGATCACCCTCAACGCCGAGACCGTCGACGTCACCAACGCCGATTCCGCCGGGCGCTGGCGCGAGCTGCTCGCCGGGGCCGGGGTGCGGCGGGCCGCGATCGCCGGCTCCGGCGTGTTCCGCGACCAGGCCTCGGACGCGCGCCTGCGGCTGCTGTTCTTCGAGGGCGCGGTCGAGGCGTTCCAGATCGTGATCCCGGCCTTCGGGATCCTGGAGGGTCCGTTCCAGATCGCGAGCCTGGAGTACCGGGGCGACCATGCCGGCGAGGTCACCTTCGACATGAGCCTCGAATCCGGCGGCGCGCTCGCCTTCGCGGCGGTCTGAGCGCCGTGGCCAACCGGATCCGCGGCGAGGTGCCGCTCACCCTCGGCGGGCGGCGCTACACCCTCTGCCTCACCCTCGGGGCGCTCGCCGAGCTGGAGGCCGCGCTCCAGGCCGGCGACCTCGCGGGCCTCGCCGCGCGCTTCGCGGGCGGGCGCGTCTCGGCCCGCGACCTGATCGCCCTCCTGGGCGTCGCCCTGCGGGGCGGCGGCCACGACCTCGACGACGCGGCGGTGGCGCGGCTGCCGCTGGCGGGCGGGCTCGACGCCGTCTCGGCCGCCCTGGGCGACGTCCTGGCGGCCGCCTTCGGGGAGTTGCCGGGCGGGGAGGCGCCGGGTTCGGCAAACCCTCCCTAGGGCCGGACGCGGACAAGCCGCCGCGTCCGGCCCCGGACCGCTTCCCCTGGGACGACGCTCTGGCCCTCGGCCTCGGCGCGCTGGGCTGGCGACCCCGCGACTTCTGGTCGGCGACGCCGCGCGAGTTCGCCGCCGCGCTCGGCCGGCGCGCGGGCCCGGAACCTCTGACCCGGGCCGCCTTCGCGCGGCTCCTCGCCGCCCATCCCGACCCACCGTGAGGCGCCGCCATGGCCGAGACCGACGCGCAGACCGACCCGCAGGCCGACGACCGCATCCGGCAGCTCGAGACCCTGGACCGGCTGGCGCAGAGTTTCGGCCGCAGCCTCGACACGGCGCTGACCCGGGGGGCCGCGTCCGGCCGCAGCCTCGACGGCGTGCTCGGCACGATCGGGGCGCGCCTCGCGGGCGTGGCGGCGCGGGCGGCGGCCGGGCCGATCCAGCCGGGCCTCACGGGCCTGGTCGGCGCGATGCTGGGCTCCGGCGCGGAGACGGGCTTCGCCCGGGGCGGCGTGTTCCGGGGCGGCCGCGTCCAGCCCTTCGCCGCCGGGGGCGTCGTGGCCGCGCCGACCTACTTCCCGATGGCGGGCGGTACCGGCCTCATGGGCGAGGCCGGCCCGGAGGCGATCCTGCCCCTCGGCCGCGGGCCGGACGGGCGCCTCGGCGTCGCCGCGGGCGGCGCCCCGACGCGGCCGGTCTCCGTGACGGTCAACATCGCGACCCCCGATCCGGGGGCCTTCCGCCGCTCGGAGGCGCAGGTGACCGCGAGCCTCGCCCGGGCGGTGGCGCGCGGCCAGCGGGCGACGTGACGGCGGCCGGCCCGGCCGCCGTCACGTCGCGGGTCACGCCGCCTCGCGCGCCTGCGTCTCCCGCGCCCGGCTGGTGCGGCCGTCGACGCTCACCGGCGCGGCGCCCCGGATCGTCACGCGGCGGACCACGCGGGGCGCCTCGCCGTAATCGTCCACCGCCCGGTGGACCGTGGCGCGGTTGTCCCAGATCGCCACGTCGCCCGTCCGCCACGACCAGCGCACGGTGTTCTCGGGCCGGGTCGCGTGGTCGTGGAAGATCGCCAGCAGATGCTGCGAATCCGCGGTGGTCAGGCCCAGGATCCGCTGGATGAAGTGGCCGACGATCAGCGAGCGCTCCCCGGTCTCCGGGTGGACGTGGACCAGCGGGTGCTCGGTCTCGAACACGGTCTTGGTGAACACCTCGTCGTAGCGCCGCCGCCCGGCCTCCGACACGTTCACCCGGCCGCCGACATAGTCGTAGACGTTGGAGTGCAGCGCCCAGAGCTTGTCGGCGAGGTCGCGCAGGGGCTCGGGCAGGTCCGCGTAGGCCGCCGCCGTGTTGGCCCAGAGCGTGTCGCCGCCGTAGGGCGGCAGCGTCACGGCCCGCAGGATCGAGAGCGCCGGGTAGGCCGGCACGAAGGTCACGTCGGTGTGCCAGGAACTCGCCCGCTCGCCCCGGCTGCCGTCGATGTCGAGGACCCCCGCCGTGCCGGCGAGGGAGGGGACGGTCGGATGCGCGACGAGGTCGCCGAGGCGCCGGCCGAAGGCCTCCTGCCCGGCCTCGTCGAGGTCCTGGTCGCGGAAGAACACCACCTTGTGGGTGTTCAGCGCCTGCCGGATCGCCGCGACCGTCCCGTCGTCCAGGTCCCCCGAGAGGGCGAGGCCGCGGATCTCCGCGCCGAGACGGCCGGCGACGCGGCGGATGTCGAGGGCGGGGACAGGCGCGTGGAGGGGCTGGGGGACGGCGCTCATCGAAAGGTTTCCCAGGCAGGGCGGCGACGGGATGCGCGGATCGCGCGATGAACCGAGGTGCTCGGACCGGGAGAACTTCGGACGACCTCCGCTCCGGCACGTCGATCTTCGATCGATCGCTGTCCTTTGTCGATGAACGGAGTTTTTTATTTTCCGGTCTCGCCAGGAAGACTCTTTTCAGCCGGTCCCGTCCGGCGGCGATCACGTTCCCCGACGTCGCGCGGGGGCCGGCCGAGGCGGGGCACCGCGATCGTCCCCGCGAGCGGAGCGACGCGATCCCGCGGCGCCACGGTCACCGATGTCGCGCTGCCCTGGGTCGCTTCGCTGCGCGCGACGACGGTGAGGACCCGGAAGACCGGCGCGGCAACAGCGCGACCCCAACCGGAGTGGCCCGCCATGGCCGAAGACTTCCACGAGGTGCTGTTCCCCCTCGACGTGTCCCTGCGCGCCGGCGGGGGGCCGCAGCGGCTCACCGAGATCGTGACCCTGGCCTCGGGCCGGGAGCACCGGAACGGCCGCTGGGCCGATTCCCGCCGCCGCTACGAGGCCGGCTTCGGGATGCGCGGCCTCGACGCCCTGCACGCCGTGCTGGCCTTCTTCGAGGAGCGGCGCGGGCGGCTCTACGGCTTCCGGTTCCGCGACCGGGTCGACAGCCGGTCGGGACCGCCCGGCCGACCGATCGGCCCCCTCGATCAGCCCCTCGGCACCGGCGACGGCGCCACCGCGTCCTTCCCGCTGCTCAAGACCTACGGGTCCGGCTTCGCGCCCTACCGCCGCCGGATCGCCAAGCCGGTGGCGGGCAGCGTCCGGGTCGCGGTGGCGGGCCGGGAGGTGGAGCCCGGTGGCTTCGCCTGCGACCCGACGACCGGTCTCGTGACCTTCGCGGCGGGCCAGGTCCCGCCGCCCGGCACCGCGGTGACGGCGGGCTTCAGCTTCGACGTGCCGGTCCGCTTCGACACCGACGCGCTGACCGTCGACCTGGCCGCCTTCACGGCCGGGGAGATCCCGCGGGTGCCGCTCGTCGAGATCGTGCCCTGAGGAGGCGTGACGCCATGCGCGACATCCCGGAGGCCTTCGCGGCCCACCTCGCCGGCGGCGTGACCACCCTGTGCCGCTGCTGGTCCCTGCGGCGGCGGGACGGGCTCGCCCTCGGCTTCACCGACCACGACCGCGACCTCACCGTCGCGGGCCTCGTCCACGCCGCCCGCACCGGGCTGGAGGCGGCCGAGGCCGGCGCCGAGCTCGGCTTCGCGGTCTCGGGCGGCGACGTCGCCGGGGCGCTCAGCGGCCTCGGCCTCACCGAGGCGGACATCGCCGGCGGCCTCTACGACGGCGCCGCCGTGGAGACCTGGCTGGTCGACTGGACCGAGCCCGAGACCCGACTCCTCCTCGACGTCGCCACGATCGGCGAGGTGCGCCGCGACGGGGACGCCTTCGTGGCCGAACTGCGCGGCCTGACGCACCGGCTCGGCGCCGAGCGGGGCCGCACCTACCGGGCGACCTGCGGCGCCGATCTCGGGGACGGGCGCTGCCGCGTCGACCGCGGCGCGTGGACGACCGCCGGCCGGGTGACCGGCGTCCCGGAGCCGGCCACGCTCGCGGCGACGCTCGCCGGACCGTTCGCGGACGGCCTGTTCACCGGCGGGCGGCTGACCTGGACCACGGGCGCCAATGCCGGGCTCGCGGCGGATGTGCGCCTCCAACTCGGGCCGCTGATCGAGCTCTGGACCGCGCCGCCCCGGCCGGTCGATCCCGGCGACGGGTTCAGCCTCACGGCCGGGTGCGACAAGCGCCTCGCCACCTGCCGCGACCGCTTCGCCAACGCGGTCAATTTCCAGGGCTTCCCGCACATGCCCGGCAACGACGCGGTGATGCGGTCGGTCCCGGGCTCGGACCACGTCCTCGACGGCGGGAGCCTGTTCCGATGAGCGCGATGCGGCGGGAGATCGGCCGAGAGATCGGTGTCGCGGCGCTCGGCGAGGCGCGGCTGTGGCTGGGCACCCCCTACCGCCACCAGGCGTCGCTGCGCGGCGTGGGCTGCGACTGCCTGGGCCTGCTGCGCGGGGTCTGGCGCGGGCTCTACGGCGCCGAGCCCGAGGCGCCGCCGCCCTATTCCGGCACCTGGGCGGAATCGGCCGCGCCCGGGACCGACCCCCTGACCGAGGCGGCCGCCCGCCACCTCGTGCCGGTGCCGGATAGGCCCGCGGCCTGCGCGCCGCGGCCGGGCGACGTCCTGCTCTTCGCCTTCCGCCGCCACCTGCCGGCCCGCCACTGCGCCATCGCCACCGGCGACGGCGCGATGATCCACGCCCACGACGGCGCGGCGGTCGCCGAGGTGGCGCTGACCGCGTGGTGGCGGCGGCACGCGACGGGGGTGTTCCGGTTTCCGGAGATGGCCGGACTTGCGGAGGGTCTGGAGCAGGATTCGTCGGTCGTCGCCGATCGACGGCACCACGTGCCGCTGAGCTTCGCGGGCGAGACAGGCTCCGACTTCGAGTCTAGCTTGGGGCGGCCGCGTCAGCAGGCCTGTGAGGAGGGCGCGCAGGCTGCGAGACGGCGCGGCCGATGGATGGTGCCCTGATCCCTCGGGTCGATATGCCGATCTGCCTCAAGTCAATCCTGCTCTGGCTGATCCCTGCGCTGTCTTCGATCGCGGCGCATGCCCAGCCGGTGGATCCCGCGATTCAATGTGGCTCTTCGGACGCTCGAATCGCCAGGAAGCAGGCCGAGCTTCCCGGCGGAATAGTGAGGGCGTTGCCAGGGCGCATGGCGGATCCCGGCGAGCCGTTTCTCAGAACGGATGTCATTGGTCCCGAGCAGGAGCGCCTTCCATGGATGCGTCTCATCTGCGGCTATCCGACGTCGGACGGTTATGTCGTCCGGTGGGAGCGGGGCGGCCGCGGCTACGGTGTCGGTGACACACGCTTCCGGAAAACTCCGACCGGATTCGTCCCGGACTGAGGGGCGGGCCTCGGACGGTTGACGCCTCCGGGACGGCAGGAAGTTCGATCCTTGACCCCGCGCTGCCCGCGTTGCGGTCGCCGCGACGGGCAGGTCAATGCCGCGCAGATGGATCGCTCCGCGCCCCAGATCCGACACGCGGGCTCGCCGAGGTCCCAGGGTCCGCGCGGCTTCAGCTTCTCTGAGCCCCCAGCGGTCGCGGCGATCCTTTACAGGGTTGGCGCGGCGCCACCGAGAGCCCGATGGGTCGGCTCGCCCGATAAAGCCCACCCGAGATCCGCATCAAACTGGCCCGGAGCCCCGTCATGGCGACGCTGATCCTGTCCTCGGCCGGCGCGGCCGCGGGCACCGCCCTCGGCGGCCCGATCGGCGGCCTGGTCGGGCGGGCGCTCGGCTCGGTCGCGGGCGCGGCCCTCGGCGGCGCCCTGTCGGGGTCCGGGCGGCACGCGCGCCTCGTCGAGGGGCCGCGGCTCGCGGACGTCGCCGGGCTCACCTCCACCGAGGGCGATCCGATCCCCCGGGTCTACGGGCGGGCGCGGATCGGCGGCACCCTGATCTGGGCGACCCGTCCGCTGGAGCTCGCCAACACCGCGGTGCAGCGCGCCGCCGCACCCGCCAAGGGCGTGGGCGGCCTGGCGGGCGGCCCGAAGACCGTCACGACCCGCTACAGCTACTTCGCCAACCTCGCGGTCGGCCTGTGCGAGGGCGAGATCGCCTGCGTCCGCCGGATCTGGGCGGACGGCCGGGAGATCGACCAGGCCGGCCTGACCCTGCGGGTCCATACCGGCGGCCCCGGCCAGGAGCCGGACCCGCTGATCGTCGCCAAGGAGGGGGCCGGGGACGCGCCGGCCTATCGCGGCCTCGCCTACGTGGTGTTCGAGAACCTGGCCCTCGCGGCCTTCGGCAACCGCGTCCCGCAATTCGCCTTCGAGGTGATCCGCCCGGTCAACGGCCTGTTCGACCGGGTGCGCGCCGTCGACCTGATCCCCGGCGCCAGCGAGTTCGGCCTCGATCCGGACCGCGTCACCGTCGATCTCGGGCTCGGCCGCACCGAGGCCGCCAACCGGCACCAGCTCCAGCGCGGCACCGACGTCGTCGCCTCGCTCGACGCCCTCCAGACACTCTGCCCGAACCTGCGCCGGGTCGCCGTGGTGGCGACGTGGTTCGGCACCGACCTGCGGGCGGGATCCTGCCGGGTGGTGCCCAAGGTCGAGGCCGCCGACAAGCGCGCCCGGCCGGAGGATTGGCGGGTCGCCGGGATCACCCGCGACCGGGCCGAGACGGTCTCGACCCTGCCGGACGGCAGCCCCGCCTACGGCGGCACCCCGGCGGATGCGGGCCTGACCCGGCTGGTGGCCGAGCTGGCGCGAAGGGGGCTCGCGGTGTCGCTCTACCCGTTCGTCATGATGGACGTGCCGGCCGGCAACGCGCTGCCCGATCCGCACAGCCCCGGCGCCGCGCAGCCCGCCTATCCCTGGCGCGGCCGCATCACCTGCGATCCGGCTCCCGGCGTTCCGGGGAGCCCGGACGGCACCGCCGCGGCCGACGCGCAGGTCGCGGCCTTCTTCGCGGGCGGCTACCGCGCCGCGGTCCTGCACTACGCCGACCTCGCGGCCGGCTGGGCGGCCTCGGGCGCGCCGCTCGCGGCCTTCGTGATCGGCAGCGAGCTCGTCGGCCTGACCCGGGTGCGCGGCGCGGCCGGCTACCCGGCGGTGCGCGCGCTGCGCGACCTCGCCGCCGCGCTCCGCGACCGCCTCGGCCCGGCGGTCACCCTGGTCTACGGCGCGGACTGGACCGAGTACGGCGCCCATGTCGGCGACGGCGGCGCCACGGTGCGCTTCCCCCTCGACGACCTGTTCGCCGACCCGAACATCGGCGCCGTCGGGATCGACTGGTACCCGCCCGTCTCCGACTGGCGCGACGACCCGGACCACGCCGACCTCGCGGTGACGGGCGACATCGCCGACCGGGCCTATCTGAAGGCCCGGGGCGCGTCCGGCGAGGCCTTCGACTGGTACTACGCCGACGCGGAGGACCGCGCCGCCCAGCGGCGCCGGCCGATCACCGACGGCGCCGCCGGCAAGCCCTGGATCTACCGGGCCAAGGACCTCGTCGCGTGGTGGTCGAGCCCGCACGTGGAGCGCGACGGCGGCGTCGAGACCCGCACCACCGCCTGGGTGCCGGCCGGCAAGCCGATCTGGCTCACCGAGATCGGCGTGCCGGCGGTGGACAAGGGCACCAACGGCCCCAACGTCTTCCCGGACCCGAAATCGTCCGAGAGCGCCTTCCCGCCGGAATCCCGCGCCCTGCGCGACGAGCTGATCCAGCTCCGCGGGCTGGAGGCCGTGATCGCCCGGTTCGACCCGGCCGTGCCGGGCTTCCGGGAGGCCGACAACCCGGTCTCGCCGGTCTACGGCGGCCGCATGGTCGATCCCGACGGGATCTTCGTCTGGGCCTGGGACGCGCGGCCCTTCCCGGCCTTCCCGACGGTGCGGGGCGTGTGGGCCGACGCCGCCAACTGGCGCGTCGGCCACTGGATCACCGGCCGGATCGAGGGCTGCGACCTCGACCTGCTGGTCCTGAAGATCCTCGCGGATTTCGGCTTCGACGCGCCGGTCTCCGTGGAGGCCGCCGCCTATCTCGACGGCTACGTGATCGACCGGCCGCTGACGGCGCGGGGCGCCCTGGAGACCCTGGCGCAGGTCTACGGCCTCGACGTCTCGGCGGTGGCCGGGACCCTGCGGCTGCGCGGCCCCCGGCGCGACCGGCCGGTCGTGCTGGCCGAGGCCGACCTCGTCCGGCTTTCGGAGGAGCGGCCGGTCCTGCACCAGGTCCGGGCCGAGGAGAGCGCCCTGCCGCGCTCCGTGGAGCTCGGGATCACCGATTCCGAGAGCCCGGATTACCGCCGCGCCGCGGCCTCGGCCGTGCGGCCCGCCGGCCAGCGGCGGCGCGAGACCCGGATCGAGGCGGCGATCGTCACCCGCCGCGAGACCGGCGACGGCCTCGCCGAGGCGCTGCTCGACCGGCTGATCGCGGCCCGCGACGGCGCGGTGTTCACCGTGAGCCCGCGCCGGGTCGAGCTGGAGCCCGGCGACCTCGTGGCGGTGCCGGCCGACGTGCCCGGCGGCACGGTCCTGCGCCGGATCGACCGGATCGACGACGCGCCCACGGGCCGCCGGATCGAGGCGAGCGGCGTGCCGCCCCGGGCGGGGCCAGGGCGCGGGGTGCCCCGCCCGATGGCCCAGGCGGCGGTGGCGCCGCCCGCCTTCCCGGGCCCGCCGCTCGGCCTCGCCCTCGACCTGCCGGTCGACCGCGGCGACCCGGTCACCCTGCAATACTGCGCGGTGGCGGCCGAGCCCTGGCCCGGCGCGGTCGCGATCTGGCGCGCCGCGGGCGACGGGCCGCTCGCCCTGCACCGCGTCGTCGACTACCCGGCCTGCCTCGGGCGCACCCTGTCGGCGCTGCCGGCCGGCCCGCTCTGGCGGATCCAGAGGGGCGTCCACCTCGACGTCGCCCTGCGGCGCGGCGCGGCCCTGCGTCGATCGGGGAGGGGGCGATGCTCGCTGGGGGCAACCTGTTCGCCCTGCTCGGCGCGGACGGAGCCGTGGAGCTGCTCGGCGCCGCGTCCGCGGTCCTGACCGGGCCCGACACCTACCGGCTGTCCGGCTTCCTGCGCGGGCTCGCGGGCAGCGAGGCGGCGGCGGGGCGCGTCAGCCCGGCGGGGAGCCTGATCGTGCGCCTCGACGACGGCGCCGTGACGCCCCTGGTCGACCGGCTGGACGAGGTCGGCCGCGCGTTCCGCTACCGGATCGGGCCGGCGGACAGCGATCCGGCCGATCCGGCCGTCACCGAGCTCACCGCCGCGGCCGGCCTCGCGGCCCTGACGCCCCTGCGGCCGGTCCACCCGCGCGCGCGGCGCGCGGCGGACGGCGTGCGGCTCTCCTGGCTCCGCCGGGCCCGCCGCGACGGCGACGCCTGGGAGCCGGCCGAGATCCCGCTCGACGAGCCGGACGCCTACGCCGTGACGGTGTTCTCCGCCGCCGGCGCGGCCCTGCGCACGGTCCGGGCCGAGGCCCAGCACTGCCTCTACGCGGACGAGACGGCCGATTTCGGCGGCGCCCAGACGCATCTCGACGTCGCGGTGGCGCAGATCGGGCCGGTCGCCGGCCCCGGCCCCGCCTGCCGCGCCCGAATCCCCGTCCGTTCGGCCTGACCGCCCGGGAGCTGCCCCATGTCCGACGCCACGCCCCATCTCGGCCTGCCGCTGATCGCCGCGAGCCAGGCGCAGAAGCACGTCACCCACAACGAGGCGCTCGCCCTCCTCGACGCGCTGGTCCAGCTCGCCTGCCTGGACAAGGACCTCGCGGCGCCGCCGCCGGGCCCCTTGGAGGGCGACCGCTACCTCGTGACCGCCGACGCGCCCGGGGGCGCCTGGGCGGGGCTCGCGGGCCAGGTGGTGCGCTACGCCGACGGGGTCTGGACCGGCGCGGCGCCGCGGGCCGGCTGGCTCGCCTGGCTGGTCGACGAGGCCGACCTCTACGTCTTCGACGGGGCCGCCTGGACGAGCCTCCGCCGCGCGCTGACGGCGCTCCAGAGCGTCGGCCGCCTCGGGATCAACACGGCGGCCGATGCCAGCAACCGCCTCGCGGTGAAGTCCGATTCCGCCCTCCTGACCTGGGACGACGCCACGCCGGGCACCGGCGACATGCGGGTCTCCGTCAACCGGAAATCCGCCGCCCGCGACGCCGCCCTGGTCTTCGAGACCGGCTACGCGGCGCGGGCGCTGCTGGGCAACCTCGGGAGCGACGACTTCACCCTGAAGGTCTCGCCCGACGGGGCCGCCTTCGCCACGGCGCTCACGGCGTCGGCGCGGACCGGCGGGATCGACTTCGCCTCGGCCGAGACCGCGCTCGCGGCCGCCCCCACCACCGACCTCGGCGCGGCCGGCACCCGGCGCGTCCTCGTCACCGGCGCCGGGCGGATCGCGAGCTTCGGCGCCGCGGCCGACCGGGAGCGGCTCGTGCGCTTCTCGGGCGCCGCGACCCTGGTCCACGATCCCGAGGCGCTGGCGCTGCCGACCCGGGCCGACCTCGTCACGGCCCCCGACGACACCTGCATCGCCACCTCGGACGCGGCGGGCCGCTGGCGCGTGCGCCACTACCAGCGCGCCGACGGGACGCCGCTCGCGGCCGGCGCGCAGGCGCTCGGCGCGAACGGATCGATCCGGCTCCCGGGCGGCCTGATCGCGCAATGGGGGCTCGTCACCGCCGCCGAGGCGGATGTCGCGGTGACGTTCGGCATCGCCTTCCCGGTGAGCTGCCTCGGCGTCTGGGCGCAGCCGGTCGCCGGCGCCGGCGACGCGCTCCACGCCGCGCAGGTCAGCGACGTCGCGGCCACCGGGTTCACGCTCCGCACCCGCCGCGCGGCGGCCGGCTCGGTGGCGGGCGTCGGGTCGGTGCCGACCTACTGGCTGGCGCTGGGCGCGTGAGCGCCCGACCCCGCGGCCGCCGTCATTCCGAGCCTGCGCCGAGGGCCCGGAGCATCGCCGGCTCCACCGCCGCGTAGCCCGCGCCGTTGAGGTGGATGCCGTCGTCGGTGAACTCGCGCCGGAGCGCGCCCGCCTCCGTGGCGAGCGGCGGCCCGTAATCGACGAGGCGGGCCGCACCCGCCGCGCAGTAGGCGCGCAGCCACCCGTTCAGGGCGCGGATCCGCGCCACCGGCCGCAGCTCGGGGCGCCAGCCCCAGAAGTCGCTCGGCATCACGGTGCCGATCGTGAGCGGCAGCCCGGCCGCGAAGGCCATCCGCCCCATGGCCATGATGTTCCCGGCGATCGCCCGGTCCGGGACCGGGCCGCCGATCTCCGCGATGTCGTTGATCCCGCACATCAGGTGAACGCCCCGGGCCCCGGCCGCGTCGCGCAGGAAGCGCGCCCGGATCTGCCCGCTCGTCTCGCCCGGGACGCCCCGGGCCACGAAGCCGTGGCGCGCGAAGGTCTCGGCCCGCACCGCGCCCCAGGCGGCGGTGATCGAGTCGCCGATGAACACGAGCGGCCGGTCCTGTCCGCGTCCCACGCATCCCCCTCGGCGCCGCCCACGGCGCGGGCCGCCTTAGCCCGGCGCGACCGGGGAGGCCAGTTTCCGGAGCACGCCCATGCCCGAACCCAGGCCCGAACCCAGGCCCGAACCTGGGCCCATGCCGCCTCCCGTTCCGGCCGCGCAGGAGCCCTTCGCCGCCGCCTGCCGCCGCCTCGGCCCGCGGCTGATGCGCGATCTCGGCCTGAGCGAGCTCCAGGCCGCCGGCCTGCTCGGCAATCTCGGCCGCGAGACCGGCGGGTTCCGCCACCTCCAGGAGGTCGCGCCCGCGGTGCCGGGCTCCCGCGGCGGCTGGGGACTCGCCCAGTGGACCGGGTCCCGGCGCGTCGCCATGGAGACGTGGTGCCGGGCGCGCGGCCTCGATCCCGCCGATCCCGAGGCGGGCTACGGCTATCTCTGCGCCGAGCTGCGCGGGCCCGAGGCGCCGGCCCTCGCCGCCCTGCGGGCCACCACCACCCTCGCGTCCGCCACCGCGGCGGTCTGGCGCCGCTACGAGCGGCCCGGCGTCGTGGCGGCGAGAGACCGCCTCGCCTGGGCCCGCCGGGCCCTCGCCGCCCTGCGCGACGCCCCCGCCGCCCCGCCGCCGGGCAGCCCCTGACCCGCCGCACCCGATCCCGAGCCGGCCGGGTCCGCCGCGCGCAACCACGGAGTCCAACGATGACGCACCGTATCCGGACGGCCCTCGCCCTGGCCGTCACGAGCCTGCCGCTCGCCGCGCCCGCGATCGCGTCCCCCTCCGCGTCCGCCGCCGGCCTGGCGCTCCCGTGGGGCGACTGGCTCGCCGGGCTGCTCCAGCCGGTCACGGCCGCCCTCGTGCCGCTCGCCGCCGCCGCCGTCACCGCCGGCATCGCCCGGGTCGCGCCCTGGGCCGCCTCCGTGCTCACCCGCGACCGGATCGAGGCCGCGATCCGTGCCGGGGCCGAGTTCGGCCAGAACGCCGTGGCCGGCGCCGCCCGGGGCCGGACCGTCAGCGCCGATCTCGGCGCCGCGGTGGTGGCCGCCGGCGCCCGGCACGTCCTCGCCACCGCCCCCGCGCACGTCGTGCGGAAAGCGGGCGGACCCGCGGGCGTGGCCGCGCGGATCTTCCGGACGCTGCCGCTCGACCCGGAGGCGAGCGCCGCCAACGTCCTCGCGCCGGCGCTCGCGCAGCTGCGCGGGGCGGACACGCGCCCGGCCTGAAGCCGGGCGTCGCCGCTCCGGCGGCACAGGGGGGCCGTGAGACAGGGAACATCACCATGAAGCCCCTCCGCACCGGGACGCGGCGGTCCGCGCCCCCCGAGGACGCGGCCGGCCCCGGGGTCGCCCTCGGCGGGCGGCCCCGGACGATCCGCTTCCCGCCCGTCTGGCACGCGTGGTTCGCCCGCCAGTCCGAGCCGCGCCTCGCCGCCCTCGACGAGCTGGTCGACGCGCATCTCGAGCGCCGCGCGCTGCGCCGCTACCTGCGCCGGCTCAAGCACGCGACGGTGTTCGCCTTCGTCGCCGCGGCGGCGGCCGCGCACTGGTTCTCCGACCAAGTCGCGTGGCTCGCCGCGCACATCCCGGCCCTGCGGGCCCTCTGGAAGCTGCTGACGGGAGCGTGAGATGGGCCTGCGCTGGGACAGGGTTCTCG
>NZ_BBUX01000068.1:0-32960 GCF_000974725.1 Methylobacterium sp. ME121 | reverse complement strand
CGGCTTGGTGCGGGAGAACTTTTCCTTGCCCATGATTCCCATTCCTGCGGCGGGGACCACGCAAGGGCCCCGAATCCTGGTCAGCCGCCCCGAAGTTCCGACAGGGGCGAAAAACGCGGTCCGCTTAGAGGGTCGGCCGCCAGGGATCAAGCTCCGCGACGCGCGGGGGCCCGCCGACGGCCCCGCTGTCAAGCCACGGCGACGAGTCTTGAACGTCGAAACATCAATCACAGGCAGTATCGGCGCCGCTTTCGCGCCACAGTGTGGCTTCGCGGGCATAGCGGGATCCGTGCGGCCGAGCTTAAGTGGCGACAACAACGCGTCACCTCGGACCCCCGCCATGATGAAGAAGCTCCTCCTCGCCACCGCCGCGACGGCCCTGGTCACGACGGCCGCCTCCGCCGCCGACCTGCCGCGTCGCGCCGCGCCGCCGCCGGTCTTCACGCCGGTGCCGGTCTTCACCTGGACGGGCTTCTACGCCGGTCTCGAGTCGGCCTACACCTTCACCGACCGTGAGCGCATCACGACCGTCGGCGTCCAGCCCGGCAACGCCACCAACGTCGCCCTCGGCCGCCGCCCGTTCGCGACCTCGACCACGCAGGACGGCTTCGCCAACATCGGCGGCACCGCCGGCTACAACTACCAGTTCACGCCGGGCGCCGGCATCGTCGTCGGTATCGCCAACAGCATCGACTGGACGGACATCACCAAGAACCGGGTCGTGCTCGGCACCGGCAACGTCGCCGGCGGCCCGCCGAACATCAGCCAGTTCCGCCAGAGCCTCGACTGGCTCGGCACCCTCACCGGCCGCGTCGGCTACGCCTTCGACCGCGTCCTGGTCTACGGGATGGGCGGCCTCGCCTACGGCAACGTGTTCCACGACGCCAACTTCTACACCCCGGGCGGCCGCCTGCAGTTCGCCGGCCGCTACGACGACTTCAAGACCGGCTTCGCCTACGGCGGCGGCATCGAGTTCGCGCTGCCCACCGACAGCTTCCTGAACACCTTCGCGCTCGGCCGTTACATCGGCATCAAGTACGACGCCATCACGGTGAAGGCCGAGTACCTGCACTACGACCTCGGCAGCCAGAACGTGCTCGTCGGCGCGGTCCCGGGCGTGGGCAACGGCGCGTACATCTCGCGCTTCCGCACCGAGGGCAGCATCGTCCGCGCCGGCTTCAACTACAAGTTCGGCGGCCTCTGAGTCAGTCGACGCCGGGGGCTCCCCGGCGGATCCGAGCGAGGGCGGGTGCCGGTGTCGGCGCCCGCCCTTTTTCGTGGCTCACGCACCGTGCGGCCGGCGCGTCCGCGCGGACCGCCGCGCGCTAGCCCCGTCAGCAGGCGCGCAGATGCGCGACCAGCCGCGCGGCCGCCTCGTCCGCGGCGCCGGTGTTGAGGATCGTCAGGTCCGCGGTGACGCCGCCCTCGCGGGCGAGACGCGCGGCCAGGTCGCCGTCCTGCGCGCGGCCGCGGGCGGCGATGCGCCGCGCCAGGATCTCGGGCGGCGCCGTGATCTCGACGACGCTCACCCGCCGGCCAGACTCCCGCGCGCCCGCGACGACGCGGCGCGAGACGTTGCAGACCACCACGTGGCCTTCCGCGACCCGCCGGCCGACCGCCTCCGGCAGCGCGTAGCCGAGGCCGTGGGCGCGCCAGCTCAGGGTGAAGCGCCCGGCCGCGCAGCCCTCGGCGAAGGCGGCCTCGTCGATCTCGTCGTTGTCCTCGTCGGCCGAGGGCGGCCGGGTGACGAGGCGGCGCGGGAAGACGTAGCGCGGGTCGCCGGCCAGGGCCGCCCGGGCGAGCCGGAGCAGCGTATCCTTGCCGGCCCCGCTCGGGCCGACCACGAGGACGAGGCAGCCCGGCATCAGGCGACGCGCCGCCCGGCGCGCCAGACCTCGCGGACCACCGGAACCCCCTCGGCCCGCTGCACGCGCACGAGATCGGCCCGCAGCCCGGGCGCCAGGGCGCCGCGATCGGTCAAGCCGGTGGCGCGGGCGGGGTTGGCCGTGACGGTGGCGAGCGCCTCGGGCAGCGTGATCGCGGGCGCCTGCTCGGGCAGCAGGAAGGCCGCCATCAGCAGGCTCGCCGGCACGTAGTCCGAGGACAGGATGTCGAGGTGCCCGGCCTCGGCCAGCGCCAGGGCGGCGACGTTGCCGGAATGCGAGCCGCCGCGGATCAGGTTCGGCGCGCCCATCATCACGGTGAGGCCCTGCCGGTGCGCGGCCTCGGCCGCCTCCAGGGTGGTGGGGAACTCGGCCAGCCGCACGCCCTCGCCGACCGCGAGGTCGACGTCGGCCAGGGTCGTGTCGTCGTGGCTCGCGAGCGGGATGCCCATCTCGCGGGCGAACTGGACCAGGGCCGGCCGGTTCTTCGCGTTGAGCGCCCGTCCGTCGCGGACCTTGCGCTCGGTGTTGGCGCGGATCTCCTCCATGGGCCGGCCGCCGCGGGTGGCGTAGGTGTAGTACTTCTCCATGTCGCGGAACTGCCGCTGGCCGGGCGTGTGGTCCATCAGCGAGATCAGCCCCACCGGGTAGCGGGCCGTGAAGGTCGCCACCGTGTCGAGCACGTCGAGGGAGGGCAGCTCGCAGCGCAGGTGCGTGAAGTGCTCGGCCCGGAACAGGTCCCCGGCCCGCGCGGCGGCGATGGCGCCGGCGAGCTGCTCCAGCTCGGAGCCGAGGCCGCTGCCGTCCGGGTCGCTGCCGGCGCGCAGCGAATCGAACACGGTGGTGATTCCCGAGGCGGTGATCTGCGCGTCGTAGGCCAGGACGGCGCCGAGGGGGTGCCAGCGCACCTTCGGGCGCGGCGCGAAATGACTCTCCAGATGGTCGGTGTGCAGCTCGATCAGGCCGGGAATCAGGTGGTCGCCGCCGAGGTCGAGGCCGCGCGCGGGCGGGCGCCCCTCGCCGATCTCGACGATCGCCCCGTCCGACACGGCGAGCCAGCCGCGCTGCACCCGGTCCGGCAGGACCAGGGTCGCGTTCTCGAGGATGAAGTCGTCCATCGTGAAGATCCTCAGGCTGCCCGGGCGCGCGGCGCGAAGCGGGTGACATCGACCACCCGGGTCGCCACAGCGTCGCGCATCTCGCTGTCGTGGAAGATGCCGAGCACGCCGGCCCCCGCCCGGAGCTTCTCGCGGACGAGCTCGGCCACGACGGCGCGGTTCTCCGCGTCCAGGGAGGCGGTGGGCTCGTCGAGGAGCAGGAGCGGCCGGTCGGCGATCAGGCCCCGGGCGATGTTGACCCGCTGCTGCTCGCCCCCCGAGAAGGTCGCGGGCGGCAGGCCCCAGAGCCGCTCGGGCAGGTTGAGCCGGGCGAGCAGGGTCTCGGCCCGCGCGCGCGCCGCCTCCTCGGACAATCCGCCCTCGCGGCCGGCAGCCTCGACGACGTCGAGGGCCGGGACCCGCGGGATCACCCGCAGGAACTGCGACACGTAGGCGATGACCCGCGCCCGCAGCGCCAGGACCGCCCGCGGATCGGCGCGGACGACGTCCACGACCGTCGCGCCGTCGCGGACGAGGATCGCGCCGCCGTCGCAGCGGTAATTGCCGTAGGCCATCTTCAGCAGCGAGGATTTCCCCGCGCCGGACGGGCCGCCGAGCACCACGCACTCGCCGGGTTCCACGGACAGGCTCACGCCGCCCACCACCGGCAGCACGACGCCGCCGCGCAGGTGCAGGGTGAAGCTCTTGGCGACGTTCTCGAAGGTCAGGAGCGCGGTCATGCGGCGAGCACCGAGGCGACGAGGAGCTGGGTGTAGGCGTGCTCGGGATCGTCGAGCACCCGGTCGGTGAGGCCGGTCTCGATCACCCGGCCGGCGCGCATGACCATGATCCGGTGCGAGAGGAGCCGCGCCACCGCGAGGTCGTGGGTGACGATGATCACCGCGAGCCCCAGCTCGGCCGAGAGCCGGCGGATCAGGTCGAGGAGCCGCGCCTGGACCGAGACGTCGAGGCCGGAGGTCGGCTCGTCCATCAGCACCAGGCGGGGCCCGGTGACGAGGTTGCGGGCGATCTGCAGGCGCTGGCGCATGCCGCCGGAGAAGCGCGTCGGCGGGTCGTCGATCCGGTCGGCGGCGATCTCGACCCGGCCGAGCCAGTCGAGGGCCTGGGCGCGGATCCGCCCGTAGTGGCGCTCGCCGAGCCCCATCAACCGCTCGCCGACATTGCCGCCGGCCGAGACCGCCATGCGCAGGCCCTGGGCCGCGTCCTGGCGGACGAACCCCCACTCGGTGCGCATCAGCGCCCGGCGCCCGGCCTCGCTCAAGGTGCCGAGGTCGCGCAGCGCACCGTCGCGCATCCGGTAGGCGACCGTCCCGGAATCGGGCGCCAGCTCGGTGGCGATGAGGGAGAGCAGCGTCGACTTGCCGGACCCGGATTCGCCCACGATCGCCAGCACCTCGCCGGGCACGAGGTCGAACGACACGTCGGCGCAGGCGAGGCGGGCGCCGTAGCGCTTGGTCAGGCCGCGGACCTGCAGCAGGGATTCGCTCATCGGGTCGCCTCCGCGGCGTCGGGCAGGAAGGGGGGATCGAGGCGGAAGCTGTAGCCGTAGCGCTCGAAGCCGAGGCTCTCGTAGAAGGCGTGGGCCGGCTTGGCGTCGACGTTCGACGACAGGGCGAGCTTGTAGCAGCCCCGCGCCTCGGCGAGCCGGGCCGCCGCGCGCATCATCGCCCGGCCGAGACCGCCGCCGCGGTGCCGGGACGCGACCACGACGCTCTCGACGAGGGCCGAGGGCGTGCCCCAGTGGGCGATGTTGTCGAGGATGACGAGGCAGAAGGTGCCGACGACCGCGCCGTCGCGTTCGGCCACGTAGAGCCCGTAATCGGGATAGGCCGTCGTGAGTCGGTCGAGCAGCGCCCCGGCCCGCTCCAGGGTCGTCACCCGCCCGCCGTTCAGCTCGGCGTAGAGGTCGAGGATCGCGGGCAGGTCCGGTTTCCCGGCCCGGCGGACCGTGAAGTCGCCCGTGCCGCGCCTCACATCGCCACTCATGCCGCGTCCCCCGCGCCGACATGGCCGTCCGCGCGGCGCCCCTCGCAGTGGTCGGTGTCCGAGCAGACGAACATCCGCCTTCCGGCATCGTCGAGCAGCACCTCGTCGAGATAGACGCCTTCGGCGCCGCACAGGGCGCAGGGCTGGTCGAAGTGCTGCACCCGGAACGGGTGATCCTCGAAGTCGAGGCTGCGCACCCGCGTGTGGGGCGGCACCGCGTAGATCCGCCGCTCGCGGCCCGCGCCGAAGAGCTGGAGCGCCGGGCAGTCGTCCATCTTGGGGTTGTCGAATTTCGGCGTCGGCGACGGGTCCATCACGTAGCGGCCCGCCACCTCCACCGGGTACGCGTAGGTGGTGGCGATGTGGCCGTGGCGGCTGATGTCCTCGTAGAGCTTCACGTGCATGGCGCCGTACTCGGCCAGCGCGTGGAGCTGGCGCGTCTCGGTCTCGCGGGGCTCGAGGAAGCGCAGGGGCTCGGGGATCGGCACTTGGTAGACCAGCGTCTGCCCCTCGGTGAGCGGCGTCTCGGGGATGCGGTGGCGGGTCTGGATGACCGTCGCCTCCGCGGTGCGGGTCGTGGTGGCCACCCCGGAGGTCTTGGCGAAGAAGCGGCGGATCGAGACCGCGTTGGTGGTGTCGTCGGCGCCCTGGTCGATGACCTTGAGCACGTCCGAGCGGCCGAGGATCGCGGCCGTGACCTGCACGCCGCCGGTGCCCCAGCCGTACGGCATCGGCATCTCGCGGGAGGCGAAGGGCACCTGATAGCCCGGCACCGCGATGGCCTTGAGGATGGCCCGGCGGATCATCCGCTTCGTGCCCTCGTCGAGATAGGCGAAGTTGTAGCCCGGTTCGCTCTCCGGGCGGTGCGCGATCGCGGCGCTCATTCGGCGGCCTCCTGCATCTCGACGGCGTCGGACGCGCGCTCGAACTCGGCGCGTAGCCGGCGAACAAGTTCCAGCTCGGCCTGGAAATCGACGTAGTGGGGCAGCTTCAGGTGCTCGACGAAGCCGGTCGCCTGGAGACTGTCGCAGTGGGCCAGGACGAATTCCTGGTCCTGGGCCGGGCTCGCCACCGGCTCGCCCAGCTCCTCCGCGCGCAGCGCCCGATCCACGAGCGCCATCGCCATGGCCTTGCGCTCGCTCTGCCCGAAGCTCAGCCCGTAGCCGCGGGTGAATTGCGGCGGCGCCGTCCCCGTGCCCTTGAACTGATTGACCATCTGGCACTCGGTGAGCCGCACGCGGCCGAGCGGCACCGCGAAGCCCAGCTCCTCGGGCACGAACTCGACCGCGACCTCGCCGACCCGGATCTCGCCGACGAACGGGTGGGTGCGGCCGTAGCCGCGCTGCGTCGAGTAGGCGAGGCCGAGCACGAAGCCCTCGTCGCCCCGGGCGAGCGCCTGGAGGCGCAGGGCCCGGTCGGCGGGATAATCCACCGGCTCGCGGGTGAGGTCGCCCGCGGGGGCGCCGTCCTCCGGGGGCGAGGGCTCGATCAGGCCGTCCCGGGCCAGCAGGTCGGTGACCCGCGGGCAGGTGCCGGCATCGGGGCGCGGCTCGGCCTCGGCGGCGGGCTCGGACGCGGTCTCGGCGGCGAGCGCGAAGTCGACCAGCCGGTGGGTGTAGTCGAAGGTCGGCCCGAGCACCTGCCCGCCCGGAAGGTCCTTGAAGGTCGCGGAGATCCGGCGCTCGACCGCCATGGCCCCGGTGTCGACCGGCGCGGAGGCGCCGAAGCGCGGCAGCGTCGTCCGGTAGGCGCGGACGAGGAACACCGCCTCGACCACGTCGCCCCGCGCCTGCTTCAGCGCCAGCGCCGCGAGGTCCGGATCGTAGAGCGAGCCCTCGGTCATGACCCGGTCGACGAGCAGCGCCATCTGCTCCCGGATCTGCGCCACGGAGAGTTCGGGCAATGCGGGGTCGCCCCGGCGCGTCTCGGCGAGGAGCCGGTGGGCGTTGTCGATGGCGGCCTCGCCGCCCTTCACGGCCACGTACATGGGTCAGGCCTCCGTGACCGTCGTGGAGCGCGGGAGAGCGGCCACGCGGCCGGGCGCGGTGAGGATCAGGTCGACGCCGAGGGGAAAGCCGGCGCGGTTCTCGGCGAGCTGCGCCACGAAGCCCTCCGGCAGCGGCGCCGGCGCGAGCCGGGCAGCCTCCCGGATGCCCGGGCCGGACAGGTGCAGCCCCTCCCCCTCGGCGACCGCGTCGAGGGCGAGCACCAGGGTCGTGGCGGTGTCGGGATAGGCCGGCGTGCCGGGGGCGAACCGGCTCAGCGGCGGGCACCGCGCGGGCTCGCGGACCAGCGCGAAGGCGGCCGCGGCCGGGTCGCCGGTGAGCGGCGCGCCGGTGTGGAAGCGCAGGAATTCCGCGACCTCCCGCGCCGCGGCGAGGACCGGATCGAGCCAGACCGGCGTGTCGGCGTCGGTGAGCGTCAGCGCGACGGCGGCCAGTTCCGGCGTCAGCGGCGCGGGCGGCGCGAGGTCGGCGACGAGCGCCCGGACGCGTCCGGGACGGGCGAGCGCGTCCATGACGGCGCGGAAGGTGCCCTGCGCGTCGTGGACCGGATCGGCGAAGCCGGGGGCGAGCATGCTCAATCCTCTCCGCGGGCGAGGGTCAGGAAATCGACGCGGGTGGCGGCCGTGCGCCGGGCCGCCCGCGCTCGGGACTCCGCGAGCCGCCGGGCGGCGGGCTCCAGGGCGGCCTCGACCCGGGCGCGCCGGCCCGGATCCTGCCAGAGGGCGTCGAGGATCGCGGCGAGCCGCGCCTTCGTGCGGTCGCGACCGAGATGGTAGGCGAAGCCGGCCGGGCCGTCCGCGAGGCGGATGGCGGCCCGGGTCACGCTGACCTCACCGAGGTTGAACGGCCGCCCGTCGCCGCCGATCCGGCCCGAAGCCATCACGAGACCTGTCTCCGGCACGCGCAGATCCGCGGCCGCGGGCGCATCGAGGCCCGACAGGGCCGCCTCCAGATCCGCGCGGCTCGCCTCGGCGCAGAGGGCCATGACCGCCTGGCGCGCCGCGGTCTCGCCCTCGGATCCGGCCTGTCTCGGGGTCGTCGTCATCGCGAATCCCTTCGTCGCTCGGTTGTATAGGTGTATAGACAACTGGCGTGCGCCGCACAAATGAAGTTTGGATGACAGCATGGATGCGCAGGAGCAGGCGGCCGGCCTCGTCCGGGGCGAGGGGCTGACGGCGTGGCGGCAGATCGCCGACGCGCTGACGGCCGAGATCGCGGCGGGGCGCTACGCGCCGGGGCAGCAACTGCCCGCCGAGGCCGCCCTGGCGGCGCGGTTCGCGGTGAACCGGCACACGGTGCGGCGCGCCCTCGCGGCGCTCGCGGAGGGCGGCCTCGTGCGCGCCAGCCAGGGTCGGGGCACCTTCGTGGAGGAGGCGCCCCTCGCCTACCCGATCGGGCCGCGGACGCGCTTCTCCGAGATCGTCGCCGGGGCCGGGCGCGAGGCCTGGGGCGACCTCGTCGCCTCGGCCACGGTCCCGGCCGGGCCCGAGCAGGCGGCCTCCCTGGCCCTCGCCCCCGGCGCGCCGATCCTGGAGCTGCTGACCGTCCACCGGGCGGACAGCGCCCCGCTCTCGACGGCGCTGACCTGGCTGCCGCTGCCGCGCTTCGCGGGCTTCGCCGAGGCCTACGCCGAGCGGGGCTCGATCACCCGGGCTTTCGCGACCTGCGGCGTCCACGACTACACCCGGCTCTCGACGCGGATCCGGGCCCGTCCCGCGGATTCCGCGGAGGCGCAGCGCCTCGACATCGCGCCGGGGCGGGTCGTGCTGGTGGTGTCGAGCGTCAACATCGATCCCGCCGGCGTGCCGATCCAGGCGAACCGCACCCTGTTCGCGGCCGACCGGGTGGAGCTGGTGATCGGGGGGTGATGCGGTGTCCGCGCGACGGCCTCGGCACAGCGTCCTCGCGAGCGGAGCGAAGCGATGACGACGAGGGTCCGTCACCCGAGCGCGCGAACCGGACGCCGTACGATACGAGCCGTCCCGGCCATCCTGTCATCCCGAGGTGCCGGAGCGCAGCGGAGGCCTCGAAGGAGGGCTCCAGCTGGCGCGCGGTGGCTCGAGCCCTCCTTCGAGGCGGCCGCGCCGCACCTCAGGATGAGGGGGTGGATGGGACGGACCGCCCGCTGCGCGGCCTCCTTCAGCGCGCCGCCGGCCCGATGATCGCCCGGCGCAGGCGGGTCGAGATCCAGTCGATCGCCGCCACGGTCACGAGGATCATCAGCACCAGGAAGGCGACCTGCTGCAGCTCCAGCACGCGGATCAGCTCGGTGAGGTACTGGCCGATGCCGCCCGCGCCGACGATGCCGATGATCGTCGCCGAGCGGGTGTTCGACTCGAAGAAGTACAGGACCTGGCTCGCCAGCACCGGCAGCACCCCGGGGATCAGCCCGAAGCGGATGCGGTGGAGCGCCGAGCCGCCCGAGGCGACGACGCCCTCGCCGGCGCGTCGGTCGCAGGTCTCGATCGCCTCGGAGAACAGCTTGCCGAGCGCCCCGACATCCGAGCACGCGATCGCGAGCGCCCCCGCGAACGGGCCGAGGCCGACGACGTTGATCCAGATCAGAGCCCAGATCAGCACGTCGACCGAGCGCATCACGTCGAGGCCGCGGCGGACCGCGAACCGCGCGAACGGGTTGGGCACGACGTTCCGCGCCGCCAGGAACGCCACCGGGAAGGCGAGGATCGCCGCCGTCAGCGTGCCCAGGAAGGCGATGCCGAGGGTCTCGCCCAGCGCGTGCAGGAAGGTCCAGAACTGGCCCTCCGGCGACGGCGGCAGCATCAGCACCGCGAAGGTGCCGAGCCGCCCGAGACCGTGGAGGATCCGCGCCACCGAGAAGTCGAGGCGCCAGGCGCCGAGCGCCGCGAGCCCCACCAGGACGACGAGCAGGGCGGCGAGCCGCGCCCGCCCCGGCCAGTCGGTGCGGAACTGCGCGGGGTAACGCGCGCGCAGGCGGGCGAGGTCGGCCCGGGCCGCCGCCCGCAGGGCCTCGGGACGCGCGCTCATCGGGCCTGCTCCGCGCCGATCAGGCGGTGGCGGACCCGCTCGGTGACGAGGTCGATGCAGAAGACGGTCAGGATGATCAGCACGAGGATCGCGCTCACGTCAGCGTAGTAGAAGTTGCGGATCGCCACGAGGAATTCCTGGCCGATGCCGCCGGCGCCGACGAAGCCCATCACCCCGGCCCCGCGCACGTTGATCTCGAAGCGCAGCAGCGCGTAGGAGGCGAAGTTCGACAGGACCTGCGGCAGCACCGCGAAGCGCACCGTCTGGACCCAGGTCGCGCCCGAGGCCGACAGGCCCTCGACGGGGCGCATGTCGATGTTCTCGACCACCTCGGAGAACAGCTTGCCCAGCGCCCCCGTGGTGTGGATCGCGATGGCGAGCACGCCCACCATCGGGCCGAGGCCGAAGGCGATCACGAAGATCAGCGCGAACACCACCTCGGGGACGGTGCGGCACAGTTCCAGCAGGCGCTTGGCGCCGACGCGCAGCGCGCGCGACCGCACGAGGTTGGCGGCGGCCACGAAGCTGAGGGCGAAGCCCCCGATCCCTCCGAGCAGCGTCCCGAGATAGGCCATGAGCAGGGTCTCGCCCAGCAGGCCCAGCCATTTGGGCAGGCCCCAGTACCAGGCGCGGACGTCCTCCAGCGGGTGATCGAGGCCGATCGGCGGCAGGATCTGCTGGATGTAGGCGGTGAACTTGCCGATGTTCTCGGCGAGGACCAGCGGCCGCACCTCGGCGATCAGCCCGGCGACCACGGCGAGCGCCGCCACCAGGGCGAAGCCCGCCAGCGTGCGGCGGCGGGCTTCCCCGGTCGCCGCCGCGTAGAGGCCGGAGAGGGCGGCTGCCCGCTCCGGCGACAGGGGTGTCAGACCGCGCAAGGCGGGCGGCTCCGGATCAGGACTTCCGGCGCTGCTCGTCGTTGAAGCGCAGCATGTCGATGATCGGCTGGTAATCCTTGAGGGTCACCGGCGTGAGATCCTGGTCCTTGCCGTCGGAGAGCCGGTCGAACGCGGCCTTGTCGGCCTTCGGCAGGGCCACGAAGGCGTCGCGGATCTTGGCCTTCAGGTCGTCCGGCAGGCTCGCCAGCACGGCGAATGGCCCCTCCGGCAGGAAGTCGGACTTGAACACGACGCGGAAGTCCGACTGCTGCATCGGGGTGCCGTCGGGCTTCTTGAGCATGCCCTTGGCGGCCATGCGGGTGACCATCGTGTCGGTCTCGGAATTCCACAGGTTGGCGGCGGCGTCGGCGGTGCCCTGGGTGAGCGCCAGCACGGCGTTCTCGTGGCTGCCGGCGTAGAAGGTCTTGCCGAAGAACTTCTCCACGTCGTAGCCGGCCCGCTTCAGGAAGAAGCGCGGCGCCTGGTTGCCGGAGGTCGAGTTCGGATCGACCAGGGCGAGGTTCTTGCCCTTCAGATCCTCGACGGTCTTGTAGGGGCTGGAGGCCAGCACGTAGACCACCGAATAGTAGCCCGAGGCGCCGGTCTCGTGCTTCTGGTTGACGATCGGCTCGATCTTCACGCCGGTCATCACGGCCCGCGCGAAGGAGGCCGGCCCGTACCACGCGATCTGGATGTTGCCGGCCCGCTGGCCCTCGATCACGGCGGCGTAGTCGCTCGCCACCCGCAGCTTCACCGGCACGCCGAGCGTCTTGGTCAGGTAGGCGGTGAGCGGCGCCCAGCGGTCGGCGGTGCCCGAGGCGTTCTCCGCCGGGATCACGCCGAGCGTCAGCTCCGGATACTGGGCCTTCCAGTCCTGGGCGGCGGCCGGCAGGCCGAGGAGGGCGAGGGCCGCGGCGGCGGCGAGGGTGCGTCGGGTGATCATCGGGTCGTCCTTCGTGGCGGCGTCGGCGAGGTTCGGCCGGCCAAGGGCCGGTCGGGCGTTTCCAGAGCGGTGCTCGTTGGCAGTGCTCGTTGGCAGTGCTCGTTGGCGGTGTTCGTTGGGGCCCGGGGCCCGGATCAGGCGCCGAGGGCGGCCTCGCGGACCGGCCGGGCCGGCACGAGACCGGGCCGGCCCGGCATCGCGGCCCGCTGCTCCGCCTCGCGCTGCGCGGAATCGTCCAGCACCTCGCCGGCCTCCAGGCCGTAGAGGCGGCGCGCCACGTCCTCGGTCAGGTCGAAGGGGCCGCCCTCGAACACGACCCGCCCGGCCGCGAGGCCGACGAGGCGGTCGCAGTAGGCGCGGGCGAGGTCGAGGGAGTGCAGGTTGCACAGCACGGTGATGCCGTAGCGCCGGTTCACCTCGGCCAGCGCGTCCATCACCAAGCGGGTGTTGCGCGGGTCGAGGGAGGCGACCGGCTCGTCGGCGAGCAGGATCTCGGGCTCCTGCACGAGGGCGCGGGCGATGGCGACGCGCTGCTGCTGCCCGCCCGACAGGCCGTCGGCCCGCTGGCCGGCGAACTCGCCCATGTCGAAGCTCTCCAGGGCGGCGAGGGCCATGGCCCGGTCCTCGGCGGACCATTGCCGGAGCAGGGAGCGATAGGTCGGCACGTGGCTGAGGCGCCCCATCAGCACGTTCGTCATCACGTCGAGGCGGCCGACGAGGTTGAACTGCTGGAAGATCATGGCGCAGCGGGTGCGCCATTCCCGCAGGGGACGGCCGCGCAGGGTCGTCACCTCGCGGCCCTCGTGGAGGATGCGCCCCGAACTCGGGTCCGCCAGCCGATTGATGAGGCGCAGGAGCGTCGACTTGCCGGCGCCCGACCGGCCGATCACCCCGACGAAGCTGCCGGGCTCGATCCGGAGCGACACGCCGTCGACGGCGCGCCGGTCGCCGTACTGGCGCGTGAGATCCTCGATAACCAGCATGCAACCATCCGCCGCGGAGTGGCCGCACGTAAACGCCGGTTTCACGACGATTGGATGACGTATTCGGAACGATTATATTTGCCGGCGCAACATCTCGGTTATTTCGATAGCCGACTTAATCTTCGCAGCGCTCCAGGAACGCCTCAATCGGCAGGCCGCGGAAATCCGGCAGCGCCCGGCGCAGGCGCTCGTGGTCCCAGTCCCACCAGGCGAGGCGCATCAGGCGGGCGGCGATCGCCTCGGGGAAGCGGCGCCGGACCGGCCGGGCGGGATTGCCGACGACGATCGTGTAGGGCTCGACGTCGCGGGTGACGATGGCGCCCGCTCCCACCACCGCGCCGGTGCCGATCGTGCGCCCCGGCAGGACGACCGCGCCGTGGCCGATCCAGACATCGTGGCCGATCGCCACCGGGCTCGCCCGGCGCCGGTCGAAGAAGGCGGGCTCGTCCGATTCGTCCGGCCAGTAGGCCCGCGCCCGGTAGGTGAAGTGCGCCTGGGAGGCGCGCTCCATCGGGTGATTGCCGGGATTGATCCGCACGCTGGCGGCGATCGAGCAGAACTTGCCGATCGCGGTGTAGATCACCTCGCCGTCCTCACCGATGTAGGAATAGTCGTCGAGGATTGTCTCGGTGAGCCGGGTGCGGGCGCCGACCTCGGTGTAGCGGCCGAGGCGGCTGTCGACGACCCGGGCGCTCGGATCGAGCGCGGGTTCGAGGCCGAGGGGGCGGTCAACCACGGGCTTCTCCGAAGGGCAGGCGCGCCAGGAGCCGGAACGGCTCCGACCCGTCCTGGATCAGGAGGCTGACGGCGTCGATCCGCAGGGGCTCCGGCCCCGCGGCGCCGTAGGCTTCGGACAGGCGCCGGTGCCAGGAATCGCGATCCGCCTCCGGCAGGGCGTCGGTCAGGGTCATGTGGAAGCGGAAGGCCTCGAACACGTACGGGTAGCCCCAGCGCGCGAGGAGCGCGCGGCCGCGCGCGTCGAGGCGCTCCGGGCGGCGCTTGGCGCGCTCGGCCTCCGTGAGCGGCGCCCGGAACGGGTCCAGGGCGGCGACGCATTCGGCCGCCAGCAGCCCCAGCTCCGGCGGCGGGGCCTCCGGCACCAGGGCGAGGAACGGCCCGAGGGCGGCGACCCGGAGCGGGCCCACCGCCACCGGCGGGTGCGCGGCCGCGAGGTCGCGGGCGGCGGCGACGAGGTCGGCCTCCGCGGCGCCCGGGGCGAGGCGCATCGGCGCCTTGAGGGTGGCGTGGAACCCGTAGACCCGCGCGCCCGCCGTGACCGCCGCGAGATCACCGAGCCCCTCCGGGTGCGCGACCGGCAGCCCGGAGACGTTGTCGGTGCCGAGGACCGCGCGCCCGAACGCTTCGAGGCGGGATCCCGGGGCGGGCAGCCAGTAGAGGGCGTAGCGGCGCGACACGTCAGGGCCTCCGATCGCCGGGCGGTCAGGCCGTCGGCGCGTAGGAGCGCGCGCCGGCGGCCCGCCGGGGGCGCACGTCCATGGCGTTGCCCCGCCACACGATGGCGCTCCGCATCCAGGCGCCGAGCCAGATCGCCGGGATCAGGGCGTCGCGCGCCAGGAAGGCCGCCAGCGTGCGGGGCGAACGGTGCCAACCCGCGCGGACCGCGAGCCGGTGCTCGGCGGCATAGCACAGGGCGGCGAGGCCGGCAGCGCCGGCGAGGCCCGCGAGGCTGCCGGCCCAGAGGGCGACGAGGAGCGCCGGCAGCAGGACGCCGCTGCCGATCTCGGGGGCGAAGAACAGCGGGAAGGTCACGCGGCGCAGGCGCGCCCAGCGCAGCTGCCGCGCCCAGACCTCCCGGAAGCCGCGCGGGCCGAGCGGCTGCTCGAACGGGCTCGCCACGAGGTGGACGCGCTTGCCGGCGGCGCGCACGAGCTTGGTGGCGGCCGCGTCCTCCGCGATCTCGGCGGCGAGCGCCTGGAGCCCGCCCTGCGCCTCTAGGAAGGGCTTGTGCCAGAGCATGCTCTTGCCCTGCGCGAAGCCCAGGCCGAAGGCCTCGGCGGCGTATTGCCAGCGCGCTTGGAGGGTGTTCAGGAAGGCGCACTCCACCTCCGCCATGAAGCTGCCCGGGCGGGCGCCGGCCGGGGTGGAGCAGACGAGGCCGGTATCGTCGCGCCACGCCGCCTGGAGCCGCTGGAGGTAGTCCGGCGGCATGGCCACGTTGGAATCGGCGAGCACCACCCAGTCGTGGGCGGCGGCGCGCCAGCCGCGCAGGCAGTTGTTGAGCTTCGGGTTCGCGCTGACCCGCTCGTCGCCGCGGATCAGGCGGGCCGGCACCTGCGGGTGGGCCTCGATCAGGCGCTCCACCATCGGCACGATCGGGTCGGCCGGGTCGGCCACGCAGAAGATCAGCTCGTAGGCCGGGTAGTCGAGGCGGAAGCTGCGGACGAGCATCTCCTCGCTGTACGCCTCGACCCCGCGCAGCGGCCGGACCAGGGAGACGGGCGCGCCGTCGGGGAATTGCGACGGGCCGTGGTTCCGGCCGAGGCGCCGGGCCGCGACGGCGATGCTGCCGACTTGGACGAGGGCCAGGAGCGCGCCGAGGGACAGGGCCGGCACCGTGGCGTCAATCATGCGGATCCCTCGTGCGATCGGGCGAGCGGTCCGGTCCGCTAGCGGCTCGACCGCGTCAGGCGTGTGACAGCGCCGCCCGGCGCTCCCGGTCCCGGTCACCGACGCGGCGCGTCGCGTCGCGGGCCGTCACGGGCCGTCACGGGCCTGCCGTCGCCCGTCACCCAACCGTCACCGCTCCATCTTAATCCCGGCCCACCACCACGTAGAATTCCGCGAGGGTACATGTCCGATACCGCCGTGATGCCGTCGGGGGCGGTGGGAGGCCGGCGGGCGGGCGGCCCGCGCCTCGACCACGGGACGCATCTCGGCGGCGTGGTCGCGTTCCTCCTCGTCCTGGTGGCGGGCCTCGGCTACGCGGTGGTGAGCCTCGTCGCCGACATGAACGCGGTCGGCGAGGCGCCCCTGGCCTACGGCGCCTTCGCGCTGCTCGGCCTCGCCCTGCTGATCGCCCTCGCCTTCGAGTTCGTGAACGGCTTCCACGACACCGCCAACGCGGTCGCCACGGTGATCTACACCCACTCGATGCCGCCGCTCGTCGCGGTGATCTGGTCGGGTGCCTTCAACTTCCTGGGCGTGATGCTGTCCTCGGGCGCGGTGGCCTACGCGATCGTGACGCTGCTGCCCGTCGAGCTGATCCTCAACGTCGGCTCGCACGCGGGCTACGCGATGATCTTCGCGCTCCTGCTGGCGGCCATCATCTGGAACCTCGGGACCTGGGCCTTCGGGCTGCCGAACTCGTCGTCCCACGCGCTGATCGGCTCGGTGCTCGGCGTCGGCCTCGCCAACCAGCTGATGAACGGCGGCGACGGTACCGCGGGCGTCGACTGGACCCAGGCGCTCAACGTCTTCAAGGCGCTGCTGTTCTCGCCGGTCTGCGGCTTCGTGCTCGCGGCGCTGCTGCTGCTCGCCCTGAAATTCACGGTGCGCCGCAGGGACCTCTACGAGGCGCCCGAGGGCGACGCGCCCCCGCCCCTGTGGATCCGCGGCCTGCTGATCCTCACCTGCACGCTGGTCTCGTTCTTCCACGGCGGCAATGACGGGCAGAAGGGCATGGGCCTGATCATGCTGATCCTGATCGGCGCCGCCCCCACCGCCTACGCGCTCAACCGCACCATGGCGGACGACACGACGCCCGCCTTCGTGCAGGCCTCGACGGCGGCGAGCGCGGTGTTCTCCGCCCGCGCCCCCGGCGCGGCGGTTCCGGACGCCGCCGCCGCGCGCCGGACGGTGACGGAGGCGCTCAAGACCAAGGCGCTGAACACGCCGCCCGTCTACGCGGCCCTGGCGGCGCTCTCCGACGACATCGCCGCCAGCGTCAAGAATTACGGGGCGATCCGGACGGTGCCGGCCGCCCAGACCCAGAACCTGCGCAGCGACATGTATCTCGCCGCCGACGCGGTGCGCGTGCTGCCGAGCGCCGGGGCCGACTTCTCGGAGACCGACAAGGCGGACCTGAAACGCTACGCGGGCCTGCTGAACGACGGCACGCGCTACATCCCGGGCTGGGTGAAGGTCTGCGTCGCCCTGGCGCTGGGTCTCGGCACCATGGTCGGATGGAAGCGCATCGTCGTCACGGTGGGCGAGAAGATCGGCAAGACCCACCTGACCTACGCGCAGGGCGCCTCGGCCGAGATCGTCGCCGCCGGCACGATCGGGCTGGCCGAACTCTACGGCCTGCCGGTCTCGACGACCCACATCCTGTCCTCCGGCGTCGCCGGCACCATGGCGGCCAACGGCTCGGGACTCCAGATGTCCACGGTGCGCAACATGGCGCTCGCCTGGGTCCTGACCCTGCCGGCGGCCATCACCCTCGCGGCCGTGCTGTTCTTCATCCTGCGCCACGTGTTCTGACGCGGGCTCGGCCCGGGCGGGCCGGAGACCGCGGTCCGCCTCCGACGAGGCGGCCCGGTCTCCGGCTTCCTGCAGCGCCCCCCGACGCTTCAGGAACTCGCCATCGCCCGCACGAAGGCCAGGCAGGTCCGGCGCGCCGCCGGACTGTCGATCGTCACGAACGCCGACACGAGGTCGGCCGCCT
The DNA here is from genome assembly GCF_000974725.1 of Methylobacterium sp. ME121. NCBI lineage: Bacteria > Pseudomonadati > Pseudomonadota > Alphaproteobacteria > Hyphomicrobiales > Methylobacteriaceae > Methylobacterium > Methylobacterium sp. ME121. The sequence continues at coordinate 15,533 of NZ_BBUX01000068.1, read as the reverse complement.
GGGTCATGGCCGCGTCGGGCCGGTCGGCATCCGGGTAGAAGCTCGCCACCGGCACGTCGAGGATGCCGGCGATGCGGCTCAGGGCGTCGCTGGCGCGCGCCGTCTCCGGGGACGGCGTGCGGGTTCGGGCCGGATCCGCGGAAGCGTCGGGCGCCATCGCTCAGGCCGCCTTGTGGCCGAGCTGGATCGCCCGGGCGATCTCCGAGCGCCGCGCGGCGTAGCCCGGCGCCACCATCGGGTAGTCGGCCGGCAGGCCGTACTTCGCCCGGTAGCGCTCGGGGGTGAGGCCGTGCGCGGTGAGGTGGCGCTTCAGGGTCTGGTAGGACCGGCCGTCGATGAAGCTGATCAGGCCCGTGTCCTGGATCGACGCTTCGACCTGCGGCTGGCTCAGCCCGACCCCGCCGAAATCGGACGGCGCGCGGCGGAGCACCGCGATCGCCGCGTGCACTTGGTCGATCAGCGCCGGCAGCGCCGTGACCTCGATCGCGTTGCGCGAGACGTAGGCCGCGACGATCGCGCCGACCTTCTCCAGCATGAAAGTTGAACGGTGGTCGGTAAGGTGGTCCATCTGAGACATCGCTGTTCGAGGGCGTCCCACCATTCGGGCCTCGTCACCGAGCGGCCGGCTCGCACCGGGTGTCGCGCGGAGGAAGGCTGAGCAACGGTTCAGCCGGCGGGACATTTCTACCTCAAGTTGATTTCTCTCCGTTTCTTGAGGTTGCAGATAATATACAATATGAGCGGACGGCGGTTTGTCCGACGGCGCGAGGTTTTTTGCTCCACCGCGCAGCGGACGGCATTCCGGCCATGGTTACTGATGTGTTCACTGTTTTCGGCCGCCGAGATCGGTGCCCGAACTCGACTTCGGCATCGGCGGTCCCGCGTCGCGCCCGCTCGGGCCGTCCCGCCCGCCTCGGCCGGTCCCTGCGCCGGGCGCGCGGTGGGCCTCGCGTCTCGGTCCCAGCGGGCTGTCGCGGGATCGGGTCCATGCGGACTTCGGTCTCGACCGCCGGCGGGCAGGGCCGCACCCGTGGCGGAGATCGGGTTGGACCTGCGCGTCGCCGGTCTCGCCGGGCGGATGGCCCGGGAGGTGCCCCGGCCGATCCGCGGCAGCGGCGCGGTCCCGCGGGCGAGGGCCTGTGGTGCGGCCGACCGCGGCGATCCCGACCTCGACCCGCCCCGGTGGACCTGTCGCCGCGCCGGCCGGTCCGTGCCTCGGCCGAGGCGCGCGGCATCGCCAGCCACGCCCACACCGCCCGCCGCTTCAAGGTCCGTCGCGGCCTAAAGCCCCGCGACGACCGCTGGCGGCCCGCGCCGCCGCCCGAGATCCGCCACCCCGGCCACGCCGGGCGGCGGGCCGTCTCACGCCGCGCGGTCGCTCCGGCGCAGGCTCGCCGGCATGGCGAAGAGCGCCAGCCCGGCGGCGACGAGGCAGAGCACGCCGATCCCGTAGAGCGCGGGCGTCGTCGAGCCGGTGAGATCCTTCACCCAGCCGACCATCACCGGGCTGACGATGCCGCCGAACTGCCCGAGCGTGTTGATCAGCGCGATCCCGCCGGCCGCGCCGACGCCGGTGACGAGCTTGGCCGGCAGCGTCCAGAAGGTCGGGATCGACGCGACGATGCCGGCCCCCAGCAGCGCCAGGGCGAACATCAGCGGCACGATGTGCTTGTCGAACAGGCCGGCGCCGAAGAAGCCGAGCGCCGCCGCGATGGCGAGGCCGGCGACGAATTTCGGCCGCTCGCCCGAGGCGTCGGACAGGCGTCCGATCACCACCATGCTGATCGCCCCGCAGATGTAGGGAATCGCCGTCAGGAAACCCACCGAGGCCGCCTGCCCGCCGCTCGCGGTCTTGATCAGGTCCGGCCCCCAGAAGTTCAGCCCGTAGGAGCCGATCTGGAGCAGGAAGTAGATCAGCGCGATCAGCAGGAAGCCCGGCTGCTTGATCGCCCCGATCAGCGAGTGGTCGCCGATATCCCGGTTGTGGTGGGCGATCCGGCTCGACAGGAGCGCCTTCTCGGGCTCGGACAGCCAGCGGGCGTCGGCGATCCGGTCGTCGAGGCGCGTCAGCACGAGCATTCCGAGCACGAGGCAGGGCAGGCCGCCGGCCAGGAACAGCCATTGCCAGCCGGCGAGGCCCCCGACGCCGTTGAGGCCGCCGAGGATCAGGCCCGCCACCGGCGCGCCGAAGATCCCCGAGAAGGCCGAGGCCACGAACATGAACGAGGTGATGCGGCCGCGATGCGAGGCCGGGAACCAGATGGTCAGGTAGTAGAGGATGCCGGGGGCGAAGCCCGCCTCCATCGCGCCGATCAGGAAGCGCAGGGCGTAGAAGTGCCACTCGCTGCGGATGAAGATCATCAGCGCGGTGGCGATGCCCCAGGAGATCATGATCCGGGCGATCCAGCGCCGCGCCCCGACCCGGTAGAGGAACAGGTTCGAGGGCACCTCGAAGATCACGTAGCCGACCACGAACATGCTCGCGCCGAGTCCGTAGGCGACGTTGCTGAAGCCGAGGTCGCTCTGGAGCTGGAACTTGGCGAAGCTGATGTTGATGCGGTCGAAGAACGCGAACATGTAGCAGATCATGATCAGCGGCATGAGCCGCCACGCGACCTTGCGGACGACGCCGGTCTCCGTCACCGCGCCGGTCTCGGCGGCGGCCGGCGACCCGGACAGGGCTGCAATCATGGTTTCCTCCGTGGTGTGTTCTTGAGGGACGTGTCTTGGGCGGTGCCGCCTTCGGACGGGCGGCTTTCGGCGAAGTCAGAGCCGGGCACGGTTCGCGGCACACGACGGCGATGCCACCGTCGCCAAACGGGGCGCGGATCCCCTCTCCCGTACGGGAGAGGGACAGGGCGAGGGTCGGGAACGGTCCGGAGAGGCCGCACCCCTCACCCCAACCCTCTCCCGAACGGGAGAGGGAGCCCGGTGCGTCCGTCAGGGACGGTGGCGCTTCACCGTGGTGTCACGAACGGGCCATCGTGAGCAGGTTCAGGCCGCCCGGGCGGGCGCCGGGTGCAGGTCGCAGGGCCGTCCGGCCTTGGCGACCTGGCCGGGCACGTCGTGGCCGACGAGGCGCGGCAGGTCCCGCGACAGGCCGATCAGCGCCGGGAGGTCGAGGCCCGTCGGCACGCCCATCTCGTGGGCCATGCTGACGAGATCCTCGGTGCAGATGTTGCCGGTGGCGCCGGGCGCGAACGGGCAGCCGCCCAGGCCGCCGAGCGCCGCGTCGAAGCGGCGGGCGCCCGCGTCGTAGGCCGCCAGCACGTTGGCGAGGCCGAGGCCGCGGGTGTTGTGGAAGTGGAGCGTCAGGCGGCCGGGACCGACGAGGGGCAGGACCCGCGCGACGAGGCGGCTCACTTGCCGGGGATTGGCCATGCCGGTCGTGTCGGCCAGCGTCACGCCGTCGACGCCCAGCGACAGGTAGCGCTCCACCTGCGCGACGACCGTGTCGGCGGGCTGCTCGCCCTCGAACGGGCAGCCGAAAGCCGTCGCCACCGTGGCGTTGGTGCTGACGGGGGCGCCGCGCACCGAATCCATGATCCGCGCGAAGCCGGCGATCGAGTCGGCCGGACTCATGCCCATGTTGGCGCGGTTGTGGGTCTCGCTCACAGAGGCGACGAGGTTGATCTCGTCGACCCTGGCGGCGAGCGCCCGCTCGGCGCCCTTCGGGTTCGGCACCAGGGCGACGTAGACGGTCCCGGGCCGGCGCCGGATCCCGGAAAAGACCTCGGCCGCGTCGGCGAGGGCCGGCACCGCCTTCGGCGAGACGAAGGAGGAGACCTCGATCCGGCGGAAGCCGGCCTCCGCCAGGGCGTCGATCAGGCGGATCTTCTCCGCCGTCGGCACGAAGACCGGCTCGATCTGAAAGCCGTCCCGGGTCGCGACCTCCTGGACGATCAGCGCGTCGCCGCTCATGCCACGGCTCCCTTCTCGCGCAGCGCGGCGATGCGCGCCGGGTCGAGACCGAGCTCGGCGAGCACGGAATCGGTGTGGGCGCCGAGCGCCGGCCCCTGCCAGCGGACTTCGCCAGGCGTGTCGGAGAGCTTCGGCACGATGCCGGGCATCTTCACGGCCGTCCCGCCGGGCAGCTCCGCCTGCAGGATCATGTCGCGCGCCTGATAATGCGGATCGGCCACGATGTCGGCGACCGAGTAGATGCGGCCGGCGGGCACGTCGGCGGCGTCGAGGACGGCGAGCGCCTCCTCCACACTCTTCGTCTTCGACCAGTCGGCGATGGTGCCGTCCAGCATGGCCGACTGCTTGGAGCGGCCCTCGTTGTTGCGCAGGGCCGGGTCGTCCGCGAGGTCGGGACGGCCGATCGCCGTCATCAGGCGGCGGAAGATCGGGTCGCTGTTGCCGGCGATGACCACGTAGCCGCCGTCCCGCGTCGGGTAGGTGTTCGACGGGGTGATGCCCGGCAGGGCGCCGCCGGTGCGGGTGCGGACCTCGCCCAGCAGGTCGTACTCCGGGACGAGGCTCTCCATGACGTTGAACACGCTCTCGACGAGGGAGACGTCGATGACCTGACCGGCGCCCTGCCCGGTCTTCACGCGCAGCAGGGCCATCAGCGCGCCGATGACGCCGTGGAGCGAGGCCAGGGTGTCGCCGATGCTGACGCCGACCCGGGCCGGCGGGGAATCCGGGCTGCCGGTGGTGAAGCGGATGCCGCCCATCGACTCGCCGATGGCCCCGAAGCCGGGCCGGTCGCGGTAGGGGCCGGTCTGGCCGTAGCCCGAGATCCGGACCATCACGAGGTTCGGGTTGAGGGCGGAGAGCACGTCCCAGCCGAGGCCGAGCTTCTCCAGGCCGCCGGGACGGAAGTTCTCGACCACCACGTCGGCGCTCGCGGCGAGCTGCTTGACGATGTCGAGCCCCTCGGGCGACTTCAGATTGACGGCGATCGACTTCTTGTTGCGCGACTGCAGGTACCACCAGAGCGAGGTGCCCTCGTGCATCTTGCGCCACTTCCGGAGCGGGTCGCCCTCGCCCGGGGCCTCGACCTTGATCACCTCGGCGCCGAACTCGGCCATCAGCCGCGTCGCGAAGGGCGCGGCGATCAGCTGACCGAGCTCGAGAACGCGGATACCGCTGAGCGGACCGGACACGGCTTTCCTCCATCGTTTGTTGCCCCGGAGATAGGGCCCTTCCGGTGGCCAAGTCCAAACGCCATGCACCACCGTGCGTTCGCCGCCGGAGAACGCACGCTCAGCGACCGGCGGCCCGGAGATGCTCCAGCAGGAGGGCGGCCGCGGGCGGCAGGGCGCCCGGGCGGACCACGAGGCGCAGCGTGCGCGCGGCCCAGGGATCGGTGAGCGGCACCGCCGTGAGGCGCATCGGCGGCCCGAGCAGGGCGTAGACGCGCTCCGGCACGGTGCCGAGCCCCAGGCCGACCTGCGCCATGCGGCAGATCGCGTCGAAGCTCGGCACGTGCATCCGCAGCCGCAGCGGCCGGCCGAGGCGCCGGGCCTCGTCGCGCAGGGCGGCGTAGATCGAGCTCTCCGCGTGCAGCCCGACATGGTCGTAGTCGAGGCTGTCGGCCAGCGCGACGGCGCCGCGGCCGCTCAGGGGATGCCCGGCCGGCATCACCAGGACGAGGCGGTCGCTCCGGTACGGGTAGGCGGTGAGGCCGCGGGTGTCGGTGTTGTCCGCGCAGAGGCCGAGATCGGCGAACCCCTCCTCGACGCCGGCGACGACGCCGCCGCTCGGGCGCTCCTCGAGGTCGACCCGGATCCCGTCCTGCGCGGCCAGGAAGGCCTGCAGGTCCTCGGGCAGGAACTCCACGATGGCCGAGAGGTTGGCGAGCACCCGCACGAAGCCGCGCACGCCCCGGGCGTGCTCGGCGAGTTCCAGGGCGATCTGCTCGGCGCTCGCCAGCATCCGGCGCGTGTGGTGCAGCAGGGTCTCGCCGGCCGGCGTGAGCCGCATGCCGCGCGGCTCGCGGGTGAGCAAGGTGCAGCCCAGCGCGTGCTCCAGTTCGGCGAGGCGCTTGCTGACCGCCGAGGGCGCGATCGCCGCGCGGCGGGCCGCGCCGTTCAGCGTCCCCTCCGCGCAGATGGCCGCGAACAGCCGGAGCGTCTTCAGGTCGAGGCGGCTGAGGGTCGCGGCCGCGGGCAGGTCGGCGGACATCCGGCGGCGCGGTGCGGGCGGGCCGTCAGTCGCGGGAGCCGACCGGCTGGCCGTAGGTGCCGAGGCCGGCCTTGGCCCCCTCGCGGTTGACGAGGCCGAACCGCAGCACCGCCTGCTCCAGGTAGTCGATCGCGTCGACGAGATGGGCGCGCGCCTCGGCGATGCTCTCGTCCCCCTCCTCGACCGGCGTCTCGGCGAGCTTCACGGCGGCGATCAGGACGCGGTCGCGCTCGTCCTCGATCCGCGGATCGCGGGCGAGGTGGCCCCGGACGCGGGCGTCGAACGTCTCGATGACCGACCAGGGCAGCGCGTCCTTGCCGGCCGGCGCCCGGTACGCCCGGGCGTGGCGCCGCGCGTCGGCGCTGGCGGCCCTGACATGGTCGGCGAGTGCTGCATCCATTCCCGGCCTCCGCGGCGCCGCGCCGATCCTCGGCTCGAGGGTCCGAACGTCCGCCGGCGCGGTCCGTTGCCGACGCCTTAGCGGGCCGCGGCACAAACCTTCAAGGCCGGGCGAGCCGGGGCCTTACCTTGGCGGTTCCGGCCCTTATCTCTCGGACTCGTGATCAAGCGGCCGAGTCTCGGCCGGCAGATGGGGGACGATATGGGAACGACGCTGACGGCCGGCGCGGTGCGCCGGACATCGCCCGCGGCGCGCCTCCTCGGCGTGCTCTCGGTGATCCTGGTGGCCGCGGGTCTCTCCGGCTGCGGGGCGGTCAACCGGGTGCCGACGCTGCAGGAGCAGGCCAAATCCTCGTGGAGCGAGGTGCAGAACCAGTACCAGCGCCGGGCCGACCTGATCCCCAACCTCGTCGAGACCGTGAAGGGCTACGCCCAGCAGGAGAAGGACGTGCTGATCGGCGTCACCGAGGCGCGCGCCAAGGCGTCCAGCGTGAAGGTCGACGCCTCCACGGTCAGCGATCCGCAGAAGTTCAAGGAGTACCAGGACGCCCAGAACCAGCTCTCGGGCGCGCTCGGACGCCTGCTGGTGACGGTGGAGAAGTACCCCGACCTCAAGTCGAACCAGAACTTCCTCGCCCTGCAATCCCAGCTGGAGGGCACCGAGAACCGCATCGCGGTCGCGCGGCGCGACTACATCACGGCCGTGCAGGCCTACAACACCGAGGTGCGCACGATCCCGGGCCGCTGGATCGCGGCGATCCTGTATCCCGACGCCAAGCCGATGGAGACCTTCACGGCGACGCCGAACGCCGACCGGCCGCCGAACGTGAAGTTCTAGGGTGGCGCATATGGGCCGGACCGTGTGCCGGGCCATGCCCGTCCGGGGGCGGCACGCCCTGTCGCTCGCCGTCCTGGCAGCCTGCCTGACGATCACCGCGATCGGAGCGCTGGCGGCCGAGCTGACCTTCCCGGCGCTGACCGGCCGCGTGGTCGACGCGGCCGGCATCCTGACGCCGGAGCAGCGCGGCACCCTCGAGGCCAAGCTCAAGGCCCACGAGGACAAGACCTCGGACCAGGTGGTCGTCGCCACGGTGCCGAACCTGCAGGGCACGACCGTCGAGGACTACGCCAACCGCCTGTTCCGGGACTGGAAGCTCGGGCAGGCCAAGACCGACAACGGCGTCCTGCTGCTGGTGGCGCCGAGCGAGCGGAAGGTCCGGATCGAGGTCGGCTACGGCCTGGAGGGGGCGCTGACCGACGCCCTGTCCAAGGTGATCATCGCGGGCGCCATCACGCCGCGCTTCAAGACCGGCGACTATTTCGGCGGCCTCGACGCCGGCGTCGACGGCATCCTGTCGATCCTGGCCGGCGACGCGCAGGAGTGGCAGCGCAAGCCGCAGGTGCGGGCCGACGAGGTCGATCCCGCCCAGGTGGCGGTCTTCGTCGCCCTGTTCCTGATCGTGCTCTTCGTCGCGTGGCGCATGAGCCGGGGCGGCCGGTCGAGGCCCGGCGGCCTCGTCATCCTGCCGGGGCCCGGCTCGGGCGGGTGGGGCGGCGGCTTCTCGGACGGCGGCTCGGGCGGCTCCTCGGGCGGTTTCGACGGTGGATTTTCCGGCGGCGGCGGCTCGTCGGGCGGCGGAGGGGCCTCCGGTGACTGGTAGACGCGCGGCCGTGCTGACTCCGGAGGCGCGGGACCGGCTCGCCCGCGCGGTCGGGCACGCGGAGGCCGGGACCTCCGGCGAGATCGTCGTGATGGTGAGCCGGCGCGCCGGCGCCTACCGCTCGATCGTGCTGCTCACCGCGCTCGTCGCGGCGCTGGTCCTGCCCTGGCCGCTGATCGCCCTGACCGCCTGGACCGCCGCGTCGATCCTGCTGGCGCAGGCGGGCGTCGTGGCGGCGATCCTGGTGGCGAGCCAGAACGAGCGGCTGCGCATGGCCCTGGTGCCGCGCCGCCTGCGCCGCGCCCGCGCCCGCGAGGCGGCCCGGCGGGCCTTCTGGTCGCGCGGCCTGAGCCTGACGCGCCGGCGCACCGGGGTCCTGCTCTACCTGTCGCTCGCCGAGCGGCACGCCGAGATCGTCAGCGACCTCGGCGTCCTGCGGGAGATCCCGCCGGCCGCCTGGGACGGGATCCTCGCCGAGCTGATGCCGGCCCTCGGGCGCGGCGCGATCGAGGACGGCCTGACGACGGCGGTCGCGCGCGTCGGAGCCTGCCTGGCGGAGCATCTCCCGGCGGGTCCGGGCGACCCCGACGAGCTGCCGAACCGGGTCGTCGTGGTCGACTGACGGCGCCCCGACCGTCGCGGCCGGGTGCCGTCAGCCATCGTCCGGACGGAGGACGCGCCGCGTGCCGGCGGCACGCACGATGGCTGTGGCCTGTGACACTCCGATATTGCGTCGGACTTCAACCGGATGCCATGGTGCGGCGCCGCACGAAGCACCCTCCGGTTGTGTAACTGCGCTGGACCGGCCGCGATTTCCCCTGTGAGTCCGGCGCGCCGGGGGCCACGGGGCGCCCGCGGATGAAGGCGTCGGCACCCGAGCAGGGGCGACGCCGGCCCGACCGGCGGCGCTCGAGGAGGCCGTGATGAAGATCCTGATCGCCGCGACGCCGCTCACCGGCCACGTGAATCCGCTCCTCGCCATCGGGCGGACGGCGGCCGCCCGGGGCGACGACGTCCTCGTGCTCACCGACCCGACCTTCCGGCCGAAGGTCGAGGCGGCGGGCCTGCGCTTCACGCCCTACGCCGACGATCACGCGGCCGAGTACCGCGAGACCGACCTGCCGGCCGGCCCGGAGCGCTATCGCCGCGAGTTCGAGCGCCGGTTCGTGGATCCCATGCCGGTCCAGGCCGCCGCCCTGCGGGCGCTGATCGCGGCCGAGGCCCCCGACGTAATCCTGGCCGGCAGCATGTTCCTGGGCGCGCTGCCGCTACTCCTCGACAGCGCGCCGCGGCCGCCGATCGTGACCGTCAACGTCAGCATCCTGTTCCTCGACCGGCCCGACCACGCCCCCGTGGGCCTCGGCCTGCCACCGGCCCGCGACCGGGACGACCTGGTCCGCTACGCCACCCTGAAGGCCGGCATGGATGCGGCCTTCGTCAACCCGGTCCGGGCCTACACGGACGCGAAGCTCGCGGCGCTCGGCCTGCCGCCCCTGCCGGCCTCCCTGCCCCACTCCATCGTGATCCTGCCGGACCTGTTCCTGCAGCCGACCGTGCCGGGCTTCGAGTACGATTACGGCACCCTGCCGCCGGGCCTGCGCTTCATCGGCCTGCTCCAGCCGCCGACGCCGCCCGCGCCGCTGCCGGAGTGGTGGCCGGCGCTGGAGGCGGCGAACGCGGCGGGCCGGCCCGTCGTGCTGGTCACCCAGGGCACGCTGGCCAACGCGGATCTCGGCGAGCTGGTCGAGCCGACCCTGACCGCCCTGGCCGACCGGGACGATCTGCTGGTCCTGGCCACCACCGGCGGTCGGCCCGTGGACGCGCTGGCGGTTCCGGTCCCGGCCAATGCCCGGGTGTCGTGCTTCCTGCCGTTCCGCGAATTGCTGCCGCGGGTGAGCGTGCTCGTGACCAACGGCGGCTACGGGAGCGTCTCGCAGGCGCTCGCCGCCGGGGTGCCGATCGTCTCGGCCGGCCTGACGGAGGACAAGGCGGAGGTGAACGCGCGCATCGGCTGGTCCGGCGTCGGGATCAACCTCGGAACCAACGCGCCGACCCCGGAGGCGGTCGGCGCCGCGGTGGCGCGCGTGCTCGACGAGCCCGACTTCCGCGCGCGCGCCGGCGCGATGCGGGACGCCTTCGCGGCGCGGGACGCCATGGCGTCGATCCTGACCGCGGTGGACGATCTCGCGCGCGCCCGGGGCAAGGCCGATAACGGGGCCGCGCGCCCGCTCGCGAGGTCGGCATGAAGCCGGCCTCCGACACCGCGGCGCTCCGGGTCGTCGTGGATCTCAACCGCTGCCAGGGCTACGCCCAGTGCTGCTACGCCGCGCCGGACGCCTTCGCGCTCCGCGGCCACGAGATCCTGTTCTACGATCCCGCGCCGCCGGCCGAGCGGCGCGGCGCCATCGAGCGGGCGCTGCAGGCCTGCCCGGTCCGCGCCATCAGCCTCCAGGCCGGCCCGGACGACGGGGGCGCGCCGTGACTCCCGAACCCGCCGGCATCGTCGTGGTCGGGGCCTCCCTCGCCGGCCTGCGCGGTGCCGAGGCGCTGCGGCGGGGCGGCTACGACGGGCCGCTCACCCTGGTCGGCGCCGAGCCGTACCGGCCCTACGACCGCCCGCCCCTGTCGAAGCACGTGCTCGCCGGGGAGCTCGCCGCCGACGCGACCCGGCTGCCGGAACTGGCCGAGCTCCGCGCCCGCTGGCGTCTCGGGAGCCCGGCCGTCGCCCTCGACCGGGCGGCCCGCACGCTCCGGCTCGCCGACGGGTCGGCGCTCGCCTACGAGTCCCTGCTCATCGCCACCGGCGCCGAGGCCCGGCCCTGGCCGGCCGAGACCGGTGGCGGGCTCGCCGGCATCTTCACCCTGCGCGGGCGCGACGACGCGGCCGCCCTGCGGGACGCCCTGGTGGCGCGCCCGCGGCAGGTGCTGATCGTGGGCGGCGGCCTGATCGGCTGCGAGGCGGCCTCCTGCCTGCGCGATCTGGGCCTGCCCGTGACCCTGGTCGACCCGAACGCCGCGCCCCTGGCCCGGGGTCTCGGGACCTTCGTCGGCAGCGTGATCGCCGAGTGCCTGCGCGCGTCCGGCGCCACGTTCCGCCCCGGCGCGACAGTGCGGGCGTTCGAGGGCGACGCGTCCGGGCACGTCGCCCGGGCCCGCCTGGCGGACGGCAGCACCATCGAGACCAACCTGGTCATCGTTGCCCTGGGGGCGACCCGGGCGACGGGCTGGCTGCGGGGCGCGGGCCTGCGCGCGGATGCCGGCGGCGTGACCTGCGACGCGGCCTGCCGGGTCCTCCACGCCGACGGGGTGCCCTGCCCGGACATCTACGCCGCGGGCGACGTCGCCCGGTGGCCGATCCCCCTCTACGGCAACCGCCTGATCGCCGTGGAGCACTGGGGCAACGCCGTCGAGCAGGCCGCGCACGCGGCGCGCAACATGCTGGCCGGGCCCGGCGACCAGCGCCCCTACGGTCACCTGCCGGCCTTCTGGTCGAGCCAGTTCGGGATCAACATCAAGCTGGTCGGCCTCCCCGACGGGGCCGATTCCGTGGCGGTGGTGCAGGGATCCCGGGCTTCCCGCCGCTTCCTCGCCGTGTACGGCCGCGCCGGGCGCAGCATCGCGGCCGTCTCGTTCGATCAGGCCCGCTGGCTGCCCGCCTACGCGGAGGCGATCACGGCCGGCGACCCGTTCCCGCCGATCACCGACGCCACCGACCGGCCGCGCGTCGAGATGGCGGTCCCGGGCTTCCCGCCGCACCGAGCCGCCCGGGCGCGGCCTTCCGCCGAGACCGTCCATGTCTGACGACGCGCTGTTCGCCGCCGTGATGGATCCGGCCAACCGGGCCGACCCGTACCCGCTCTATCGACGGATGCGGCAGCAGCCGGTCTCCCGCCAGCGCGACGGCAGCTACGTCGTCTCCACGCACGCGGCGATCCGCAGCCTGCTGTTCGACCCGCGGCTCAGCTCCGAGGACCTGCCGCCGCCACGGCGGCCCCGCACCGGCAACCCGCTCAAGGACCTGATCCTCAACCCGATCAAGAACCGCATCAGCGCCACGCACCGCCCGTTCATCTTCCGCGACCCCCCGGACCACGACCGCCTGCGCAGCCTGGTGATGCGGGAATTCTCGATCGCGCGGGTGCAGGCGCTGCGGCCGCGGATCGCCCGGGAGGTGGACGGCCTGATCGACGCGTGCCGGCAGCGGCGGGAGGTCTGCCTCGTGAGCGACCTGTCCTACCCGCTGCCGGTGACGGTGATCTGCGAGCTGCTCGGCGTGCCGCGCGCGGACGAGCCGCGGTTCCAGGCCTGGGCGACGCAGCTCGCCACCGCCGTGGAGCCGGACGCGCGCCACGACGACGGGACCCGGCGCCAGATCGTCGGCGCCTTCGACGAGATCGCCGCCTACATGCGCGACCTCATCCGCGAGAAGCGCCGCCGCCCGGCGGACGACATGCTGAGCGGCCTCGCCGCCCCCGGCCCGGACGGCCGGAAGCAGATGAGCGACTTCGACCTGCTGTCGACGGCGGTCCTGCTGCTGGTCGCGGGTCACGAGACCACCGTGAACCTCATCACCAACGCCATGCTGACCCTGCTCCGGCATCCCGAGGAGCTGGAGCGGCTCAAGGCCGATCCCGAGCGGGCCCCGCGGCTGATCGAGGAGGTCCTGCGCTACGAGCCGCCGGTGCATTTCCGGACCCGCAAGGCCCTCGGCGCGATCGCGGTGGCCGGCGAGATGATTCCCAAGGGCGCGCCCGTCATCCTGATGTTCGCGGCCGCGAACCGCGATCCCGACCGGTTCGCGGCGCCCGACCGCTTCGATCCCGACCGGGGCGACATCGAGCATTTCGGCTTCGGCGGGGGCCTGCACTACTGCGTCGGCGCACCCCTGGCGCGGCTCGAGGCCGAGATCGCCCTGGTTGCGCTCAGCCGCCGCCTCGTCGCCCCGCGGCTCGCGGTCGATCCGCCGCCCTACCGGCCGGGCGCGTCGCTCCGGGGGCCCGAGCAGCTGCGGATCGGCATCGACGGCGTCGCCTGACCCTGGCCGTGCCCGCGCGACTCGTGAAGCGGCGGTAAACGGGTCTGTTTCACGTGAAACATTCGTAAACCCCTTCGCCCCGAGGCGGGGCGCGCCGCCGCCGGAACTTGGCCGTGCCGAAGCGGGCTTTACGGGAGAACGGCCGAGTTGGCCGCGACCCCGAGAGCTTCCGGAGACACGACGCATGAAGGCACTGTGCTGGCACGGCCGCAACGACATCCGCTGCGACACGGTCCCAGATCCGGTCATCGAGGATTCCCGCGACGTCATCATCAAGGTCACGAGCTGCGCGATCTGCGGCTCGGACCTGCACCTGATGGACGGCCTGATGCCGACCATGAAGAGCGGCGACGTCCTCGGCCACGAGTTCATGGGCGAGGTCGTCGAGGTCGGACAGGGCTTCACCAAGTTCAAGAAGGGCGACCGGATCGTCGTGCCCTTCAACATCAATTGCGGCGCGTGCCGCCAGTGCAAGCTCGGCAACTACTCGGTCTGCGAGCGCTCGAACCGCAACGCCGAGATGGCGGCCGCGCAGTTCGGCTACACGACGGCCGGCCTGTTCGGCTACTCGCACCTCACCGGCGGCTACGCGGGCGGTCAGGCCGAGTACGTGCGCGTGCCCATGGCGGATGTCGCGCCCATGAAGGTGCCGGACGGCATGGACGACGAGTCCGTCCTGTTCCTCACCGACATCCTGCCGACCGGCTGGCAGGGCGCGGAGCACTGCGAGATCCGGGGCGGCGAGACGATCGCGGTCTGGGGCACCGGCCCTGTCGGCATCTTCGCGATCCAGTCGGCGAAGATCATGGGAGCCGAGCGGATCATCGCCATCGAGACCGTGCTCGAGCGGATCGCCCTCGCCCGCAAGGCCGGCGCCACCGACGTCATCGACTTCATGAACGAGGACGTGTTCGAGCGGATCAAGGAGATCACCAAGGGCCAGGGCGCCGACGGCGTGATCGACTGCGTCGGCATGGAGGCGAGCGCCGGCCACGGCGGCCTCACCGGCATGCTGTCGACGGTGCAGGAGAAGCTCACCGCCACCGAGCGGCCCTACGCGCTGGCCGAGGCCATCAAGGCGGTCCGACCCTGCGGGATCGTCTCGGTGCCCGGCGTCTACGGCGGGCCGATCCCGGTCAACATGGGCTCGATCGTCCAGAAGGGCCTGACCCTCAAGAGCGGCCAGACCCACGTGAAGCGCTACCTCGAGCCGCTGACCAAGCTGATCCAGGAGGGCAAGATCGACATGACCTCCCTGATCACACACCGCTCGCAGAACCTCGCGGAGGGGCCAGACCTCTACAAGACCTTCCGCGACAAGAAGGACGGCTGCGTGAAGGTGGTGTTCCACCTGAACTGAGGCGACGGCGCCCCGGCCACGGATCGGCCGGGGCATTCCCTCCGCCCGGCTGGTCGCGGCGTCCCGGACGCGTGTAGAGCCGGCGCCGTGCTCACCAACCGTCCGGGACGTCCATGTGCAACCTCTACAGCCTGCGGACCGGCCCCGCGGACCTGCGCCGGGCCTTCGGGATCGCTGAGGATCGCACCGGAAACCTTCCGCTGTTGCCGGCTATCTTTCCCGACCAGCTGGCGCCGGTGGTCCTGAACGGCGCGACCGGCCGGGACCTCGCGATGATGCGCTGGGGCATGCCGGGGCCCAAGGCGTTCGGCGAGCATCCGATCACCAACGTGCGCAACGTCGCGAGCCCGCATTGGCGGCCCTGGCTCGGGGTCGCCCATCGCTGCCTCGTGCCGGTCACCGCCTTCAGCGAGTACGCCGACACGAAGCCGCGCAAGACGCCGGTCTGGTTCGCCCTCGACGAGGACCGGCCGCTCTTCGCCTTCGCGGGGATCTGGCGGCCCTGGACCGGCGTGCGGGGCACGAAGCGCGAGAACCCCGACCGGGTCGCCGAGGAGCACCGGCTCTTCGCCTTCCTGACCACGGAGGCGAACGGCGTCGTCGGGCCGGTCCATCCCAAGGCGATGCCGGTCCTGCTCACGAAGCCGGAGGAGTGGGCGACCTGGCTGGAGGCGCCGACCGCGGAGGCGCTGCGGCTCCAGCGCCCGCTCCCGGACGCCGCGATGCGCGAGGTCGCCCGCGGCGCCCGGTCGGACGGGCCGGAGGCCGAACCCGAGGCGTGACCGGCGCTAGCCGCCCGCCGGATCGCCGGACGACGCCTCGGGGGCGGCCGACCAGCCGCGGGCCCGCCAGCGCGCCACCACGGCGGCGTTGAGCCGGGCGATGCGCGCCCGGTGCGCCTCCCAGAACGACAGCGGCCTCGCCGGGACGGCGGCGACGCGCGTCC
>NZ_BBUX01000069.1:0-32743 GCF_000974725.1 Methylobacterium sp. ME121 | reverse complement strand
CCCCAGCTACCTCGACGCCGTCACCGCCGACGACGAGGAGGGCGCGCCCGAGAAGGGCGGCGAGCGCGGCGGGAAGGGCAAGGCCGGCGCCGCGGAGCTCGAACTCGACGGCGCGGTGTTCGACCAGGGCTCCTTCGGCGAGGCCGGCGGCGACCTCTACGACCAGGCCGTGCAGGTGGTGCTGCGCGACCAGAAGGCGTCGACGAGCTACATCCAGCGCCGCCTGCAGATCGGCTACAACCGCGCCGCCTCCATCATGGAGCGGATGGAGATCGAGGGCATCGTCGGCCCGGCCAACCACGCCGGCAAGCGCGAGATCCTCGTGGAGGAGGCGGTCGGCTGAGAGCGGGGCCTGTGGCGTCCGCGGCGCCCCCCTCCCCTGCCGCCTGGGCAGGTTCGAGGCGCTGTCTGTGACGGAGCGCCCCTCGCCCCGGCGAGGGCGGGGCCACGCTCTCTCGACCTGACGCGCGTGCCGACCGGGACCGCGGGCCTGTGCAGCCCGCAGCTCAGGGGAGAGGCCGCACGGGGCGGGTCGCGGTATTCGACTACGCCTGCCCGACCCGAAAAAAATCTCGCCCAGCGCGGAACTGATCGCTCGCCCGCACGTTACGCGCGTGCGAGGCCTGGAAACGGGCTCGCTCTGAGGGCGCCGGACACGGTGTCCGGTGCTGCTTGTAGTCACGTTGCTCGTCGGAGGATGTGGTTATGAGGACGTACGACGTTTCGCCCCTGTTCCGGTCGTCCATCGGGTTCGACCGTCTGTTCGAGCTGCTCAACCAGGCCGACCGCGTCGAGCCGTCGACCGCCTGGCCGCCCTACAACATCGAGAAAGTGGCCGAGGACCAGTACCGCATCACCATGGCGGTCGCGGGCTTCACGCCCGACGAGATCGAGCTGACCCAGCAGGACACCACGCTCCTCGTCTCGGGTCAGAAGGCCGCCCAGGAGGGTGAGAAGCACTACCTCTACCGCGGCATCGCGGCCCGCACCTTCCGCCAGACCTTCAATCTGGCCGAGCACGTGAAGGTCGTGGGCGCGTCCCTGGAGAACGGCCTGCTCACCGTCGCGCTGAAGCGCGAGGTGCCGGAGGCGCTGAAGCCCCGCCGCATCGCCATCGGCGGCACGACGGCCGCGTCCGGCCAGGACAACGCCCCGGCGCAGATCACCCGCGAGGCCAAGGCAGCCTGATCGGCAGCCTGATCCGGTGTCCCGGGCCGCGCGCCCGGCCACCCCCTTATCGACACGGATGACATCCCTCACGGGTCCGCGGACCCGCGGGCCCGTTCCCACGACTGCACCGCATTCGATGGAGCGAGGACCATGAGCGTGAGAGATCTGATTCCCTGGAACCGCACCAGCACCCCGGCGCCGACCGCCCTCGCGCAGGGGTCGGCCAGCCCCTTCCTGACGCTGCACCGGGAGATGAACCGCCTGTTCGACGACGTGTTCGGCGGGTTCGGCAGCGTGCCGAGCCTCGCGGGCCGCGGCTTCGGTTGGCCCCAGGTCGAGCTGGCGGAGGCGGACGGCGCGCTGCGCGTCTCCGCCGAGCTTCCCGGGCTCGACGAGAAGGACGTCGAACTGCTCATCGCGGACGGCGTCCTGACTCTGAAAGGCGAGAAGCGCGCGGAGACCACCGACAAGGACCGCGGCTATTCCGAGCGCAGCTACGGCCGCTTCGAGCGGTCGATCGCCCTGCCCGTGCCGGTGGAGGAGGAGAAGGCCGAGGCGACGTTCCGCAACGGCGTCCTCACCGTGACGCTGCCGCGCGCCGCCGAGGCGCCGGAGCGCCGCCGGCGCATCGCCATCAACGGCGCGGGCGCGCCGGTCGCCAAGCACTGAGCCGGTCCTGAGCCGGTCCTGGGCCGGTCCTGGGCCTGTCCTGGCGGCGGCCGCCCCCGCGGCCGCGGACACGAACGCATGACGCGACGGCCGGCGGCCCCGACCAGGACCGACGGCCGCTCCAGCCTTTGCTCACGATGAGGAGGGTCGCATGCAGCCGATCGATACGAACCACGTCCAACCCGAGATCGCGCGCCTGGGTCCGGTGGCGGCCGCCAGCCTGAGGCCGCAGGCGGTCGAGCCGTTCGAGGCCTTCGTGGCGCCGGGCGACGTCTTCCGGCATCCGCGCGAGGTGCTGCGCTATCCCGGCCTGTCGCGGGCCGAGAAGCGGGCGATCCTGGCCTCCTGGGCCTCGGACGCCCGCGCGGTCGATTCCTGCCCGACGCTGCGCTGCCTGCCGGGCTGCCGGGCCGAGCCCGTGCCGCTGAGCGCGGTCCTGGAGGCGCTCCAGACGCTCGACGCGGGCCCGGCACCGCCCGCAGCCCCGGCGCCGCGCAGGCCGCCCGACCCGGCGGCGTTCATCCGCCGCTGGCGGCGCGGTCCGACCGGACCGGAGCCCCGGCTGAACTGAGCCGGGGAGGCGCGCGATGGCAACCTTCGACCTGTGGGGCGGGCACAGGGGCCTGTCCCGGTCGCGGCGCGGCCGGCGCGGAGGGCAGGTGCGGACCACCGACGGGACCGTGCTGGGCCGCTGGATCCTGTCCGCCGCCCTGTGCGTCGCCCTGGCGGCGCCCTGCCCGGCCCCCGCCCTGCCCTGGGTGCTGGCCGCCCTGCTGAGCCTGTCGGGCTTCGCGTGGCTCGGCCGGGCGCTCACGCAGGCCGGTCCGCCGGCCAACGCCCCGCACCTGACCGCCTGGGACGCGGCCCTGCTGTCCTTCGCGGCGAGCTTCGGCGTGCAAGCGGCGGCGCGGCTCGGCCTCTTCGGCGGCTGAGCGCGCCCCTTTCGGGAGGCAACCATGCAGGATGGGACGATCGGAATCGGACACAACAGCCCGCCCGGCCCGGCCGGCGCGCCGTGGCTCGCCGGTCGCCGGGCGCTGATCCGCCGGCGCGGGCGCTCCGTCGACACGGCGGGGCGCGCCCGGGCCGGGACGTGGCTTCTCACCTTCGAGCGGGAGACGCCGCCGGAGCGGGAGCCGCTGATGGGCTGGACCGGCGGGCGCGACACCCTCGCCGCGGAGGTGGTGCTGACGTTCCCGACGCGGGCGCGGGCGGTGGCCTACGCCGAGCGGCAGGGCCTCACCTACCGGATCGAGCCGGACCCGCCCGACGGCCGCCGGGCGGGGACCCTGCGGGTCTGGGGCGCGCACCGGGTCTCCCGGGTGCTGCCCGCGGGCCTGCCCGACCTGGAGCGCGCCCTGCTCAACCCGGCCGCGGTGTTCGACGCCCCGGCCGCGGTGCGCGATCATCCCCGGCTGCTGCCGAGCTGCAAGCGCGAGATCCTGCGGCGCTGGGCCTGGGACGAGTACCTGAAGGAGGTCGCCGCCGCCGAGGGCATGGCCGAGGGCGAGCCGTCGCGGCTCGACGCCGTGAAGGCCGCCCTCCTGGCGCTCGGCGAGGCGTGGCGCCCCGATCCCGCCGCGCCGGCCGCCGCGATCCCGGCGCCGCGGGCGGTCGACCGCGCGGCGGCCTGAGCGCGCGGGGACGACCGGTCCGGCCCTCCGCCGGTGGCGACGCCGCGCCCCCGGAAGGCCCGCGCGGTGCGGCCGTCACACGACCGAGAACCGGAACTCCGTGGCGGCCGCGAAGGTCTCGCCCGGCCGCAGGACCGCGGACGGGAAGCCCGGCTGGTTCGGCGCGTCCGGAAAGCCCTGGGTCTCGAAGCAGACGCCGTCGCCCGAGCGGTAGATCCGCCCGGACGGACCGATCAGCCGCCCGTCGAGGTTGTTGCCGCTGTAGAGCTGCAGCGCCGGCTGGGTGGTCCAGACGTCGAGCCGCCGCCCGCTTCCGGGATCGACGCAGCTGGCGGCCGGCCGCAGCGTCCCGGCGGCCCCGCGCAGCGCGAAGGTGTGGTCGTAGCCTTTGGCGTAGGTGAGCTGCGGGTCTCCGGCGCGGATCCGCGCCTCCAGGGCCCGCGGCGTGCGGAAGTCGAACGGCGTCCCGGCGACCGGCAGGAGCGCGCCGGTGGGGATCTGGGTCGGGTCGGTCGGCGCGAAGGCGTCCGCCTCGACCTGCACGAGGTGGTCGAGGACGCTGCCCGTCCCCTCGCCGGCGAGGTTGAAGTAGCTGTGATTCGTGAGGTTCAGGATCGTGGGCCGGTCGGTCACCGCGGCGTAGTCGACGCGCAGCACGCCGTCCTCGGGCAGGCTGTAGGTGACGCGGACGTCGAGATTGCCGGGAAACCCCTCCTCCCCGTCCGGCGAGCGGCGGACCAGGACGAGGCGCGCCGCGTCGGAGAACTCCGCCCGCCACAGGCGCCGGCCGAAATTCTCCGGGCCCCCGTGGAGGGTGTTGGGGGCCTCGTTCACCGGCAATCGGTAGCCGTGCCCGTCGAGGCTGAAGCGCCCGCCCGCGATGCGGTTCGCGTAGCGGCCGACGATCGCGCCGAAGCTCGGGCTCACGGT
This sequence comes from Methylobacterium sp. ME121, assembly GCF_000974725.1. Classification (NCBI taxonomy): domain Bacteria; kingdom Pseudomonadati; phylum Pseudomonadota; class Alphaproteobacteria; order Hyphomicrobiales; family Methylobacteriaceae; genus Methylobacterium; species Methylobacterium sp. ME121. The sequence goes on along the minus strand of NZ_BBUX01000069.1, from coordinate 28,340 downwards.
CTCGTAGCCCGCCAGGGTGCCGAGGCCGAGCACGACGTTGGCCGGATGGCCGGCGCGGTCGGGCACCTCGATCGCCGTGACGGCCGCACCGTACTCGATGACGGCGACGCGCAGGCTGCCCCGGCTCAGGGTGTGGCGGCTGACCGATCGGCCGTCCGCCGTCGTGCCGAACGGTTCGGCCGGCATCCGGCTAGCGCTTCCAGACGCCGAGCCGCTCGCTCCGGGCGTGGTCCTCGGCCGCGACCAGCTCGGGGCTCGCCTCCGGAGAGGCGCGACCGCCGCCGTTGAACAGCACCACCTCGGAGAGGTCGCGCCCGTCGACGAGGCAGTTCATGTTGGCGCTGCCGGGGGCCGGCTGGCAGGTCACCGGCCGGTTGCCGATGTACCTGGCCAGTTCCTCCGCCTGGCCGCCCCGCACCCACTCGACGCCGAACAGGTGCACGACCTTGCCGCCGACCTTGAGGGTCGCGGTGTCGATCACCTGGGCCTGTCCGGTCACGGCGTTCGGCGGCAGCGGCGCGTCGGGCTCGGACTCGCCGCCGGTCTCGGGGGGCGGCGTCACCGTGTCGGGGGCCGAGGCGGGCGGGTTCGCGGGCCGCGCGTTCGGCGCGGGGGTGCTCGGCGCCTCCGTGCGGGAGCCGGTCGGGGCGGCGGGACGCCCGGGTTCGGGCGCGGAGCGGTCCAGCACGACCCCCGCGGCGAGGACCGCCACCAGCGTGCCGGCGACGGCGCCCAGGAGCAGGCGGCGCTGCCGGCGCGCGCCGTCGTCGGCCCCGTCTCCCCCGAGGCCGAGCCGGTCGCGCAGGTGGCCGAGGCCGCCGCGCAGCGTCTCTCCGAACCGTCCCGGGCCGCTGTTCCAGGCGGCGGTCGGATCCGCGGCCGGGGCGGGCGCGGCCTCCGCGTCGGCGGCCGCGCCCGCCGGGCGGGCGAAGCGGCCGCGCAGGTTCGTCCGCAGGCTGGCGAAGCGGCCGGCGGCGTTCTGCGCGAGCGCGCGGCCCTGCTCGGAGGAGCGCTCCGCCAGGGAGCGCGCCCGCTCGGACTGGGTCCCGACGAAGCGGGCGGTCGCGGCCTTCATCTCGTAGGCGCCGCTCAGCAGGGACGAATCGCGGGCCTCCTCGGCGGTCCGCGGGGCCGGTTCGGGCTCGGGCTCCGGCGGCAGGAACAGGGCGGGATGGCGCGCGCGCAGCTCCGCGATCAGGTCCGCGAGGGTCATCGGCTCGGACGTGTCGTCCCGCCGCCGCACGGCCCCCTGGCGGTCGAGGACGCGGAGGCCGGTTCCGCCCTCGTCGGGGGCGCAGGCGGCCTCGGCCAGCAACTCGAGGGTCCGGACCGCGACGGGGCGCGGACGCGCGCGCGCGATCTCGGCCCGGATCGTCTCGCGCAGGGCGAGGCGGCCGGAACTGTCGAGGACCGGCCGGGCCGGCTCCGCCTCCTGTTTCTCCACCACCGTTGAAGACGTCATTCACCCGATCCCGGCATCACCGACGCGCGGCGCGAAGGAGGCCCGACCGCACCTCCTGACGAAGCCCGCCCGCGGGCGCCTCACGGAACGCCCGACCACCGGGACCGATCCCACGACACGCCCCCAGCCCGCTTCCCTGCACGCCCTTCCGCGAGTCCCCCCGCAAGCCCGTGCCCGCCGCGGGGCGGCGGACCGCGATGCGGGGCTCTTACGCCTTGCCGGGCGACGCGGCCAGGGTTCCGGCCTGAATGCTCCGCCGCAGGACGCGGCCGGTCTCGCCGAGGATGTAAGGCCGCGTGCCGGCGAAGCCCACCTCCAGAACCAGTTCGGCCTCGCCGCTGGAGACGGCGCCCCGGCCCGGATTGGCGGTCCGGAAATCCACGAGCGCGCGGATCGTGCAGGTCTCGGCGTCGCAGGCGGCGCGCATCGCCCGCGGCTCGTAGCGCCGCTCGGGCCAGCGCTGGACGAAGCTGCGCTTCTCGGCGACGAGGGCCGCCGTGGTGATCGGCCGCCCGTAGAAGCGCACGCGGGTCGCGTAGTACTGGGTCGCGGCGCCGACCATGGTGTCGCTCGAGCCCGAGACGGTGGCGAGGTAGCGCGTCGTCAGCGCCCGGGCGGCGGCGGCGCGCTCCGCCGACGCACCCGGCGCCGGGGTGACCGCGGCCGGCGTCTCGGCGAGCCGGTGCGGGTGGCGCGCGGCGTGGTGCAGGGGCTCCCGGACCCGCGGGCGCTCCAGGGCGGCCGCCCGCTTCGGGCCCGGCGCGCGCGTCGCCGCCGCCTTCGGCAGGGCATCCTCGCCCGGCTCGGGTCTGGCGGCCTGCCGGACCGGTTCGGCGGCGCGCGCGCCACCGGGCTGCGCCTTCGCGCGGGCGGCGACCGCGTCCTGCCCCCGCGGATCGACGGCCGTCGCCGGCGCCTTCGCCGCTTCCGTCCCCGCAGTCCGCGCCGGACCCTGCGCCGGTGCGGCGGCCCGGGGCGGCGGGTCCACCCAGGCGCTCTGGGCGGCGGCACCGCCCGCGAGGGCGAACGGCAGGAGCGCGCCGAGGGCGAGAACCTGGGGACGGACGGGACGTGTGGCGGACATCGGTGCCTTCCTGGCGGCCGGGGCGGGCATCATGGAGAACGCGCCCGCGTGGGTGAGGGGTTCCACGAAGGGCTCGGGCGCGCCCACATCCTGCCGAACTCTGCGACGTCGGCCAGCCCGGGATTGCGGGGATGATGGGGTTGCGTTCGTGCGTTTGGGTACCAAGTCGGGGATAGTCTTGGCCTCTGGCCGCTTCCGGGTTCCGATACCGCGTTCCAGACCGCCCGCTCCCTGCCGTGCCCCGAGGATCCCTTGTCCCGACCTGAGACCGAGTCGCCCCCCGGCCCGCTTCCCGGGGGCACGCGATGAGCACGCAAAGGCGTCGGGCCCTGCTGCTCTGCAACGCCAAGGCGCGCAACGGCGCCCTGGATCTGGACGAGGTGCGGGGAATCCTGCGGGCGGGCGGCATCGAGCCGGAGGAGCCGCCGCCGGAGGCCGATTGCCGCGACGTGATCCGTGACCGGGCCGGCGCGGTCGACCTCGTGATCCTCGGCGGCGGCGACGGCACCATGAACTACGCCGCGCCCGCCCTGGTGGAGAGCGGTCTGCCCTTCGCGATCCTGCCGCTCGGCACGGCCAACGACCTCGCCCGCTCCCTCAACCTGCCGCTCGACCCCCTGGCGGCGGCCCGCTTCATCCCGACCGCGCAGGCGCGGCCGGTGGATCTCGGCTGGGTCAACGGCCACTACTACTTCAACGTGGCGAGCATCGGCTTCTCGGCGGAGCTCGCCGGCGAGCTGACCGCCGAATCGAAGAAGACCTGGGGCGTGCTCGGCTACGCGGTGGCGGCGGTGCGGGTGCTGCGCCGGGTCCGGCCCTTCACGGTGACGATCGAGCACGACGGGGTGGTCGAGAAGGTCACCACCATCCAGGTCTCGGTGGGCAACGGCCGCCACTACGGCGGTGGCATGACCGTGGAGGAGAGTGCCGCGGTCGACGACGGCAAGCTCGATTTCTACAGCCTGGAGATCAATCACTGGTGGCGTCTCCTCGCGCTGCTGCCCGCCCTGCGGCGGGGAACGCAGGGGCGGGCGGGCGACGTGCGGGCGTTCCACACGCGGGAGATCCGGCTCTCGACCCGCAAGCCGCGGCCGGTGAACACCGACGGCGAGCTGACCACGCACACGCCCGCCCACTTCAAGGTCTTCCCGAAGATCCTGCAGGTCCTGGCCCCCGAACCGGTGCGCGGTCCCACCCCCTTCGACCTCACCGCCCTGAGCAACCGCCTGTTCCCGACCAGCGAGGCGCCCCGCCTGTGACCGACCTGATCGAGCTCGCCAGCCAGCCCGCCGTCTGGGCCGCGCTCGCCACCCTGGTGGTGATGGAGGTGGTGCTCGGTGTCGACAACCTGATCTTCATCTCGATCCTGACCAACAAGCTGCCGGCCGAGCAGCAGACCCGGGCGCGGCGCATCGGGATCGGGCTCGCGCTGATCCTGCGCCTGGGGCTGCTCGGCACCGTGGCGTTCATCGTCCACCTGACCGAGCCGGTCTTCGCGGTGTTCGGCCAGGCCTTCTCCTGGCGCGACCTGATCCTGATCGGGGGCGGCCTGTTCCTGCTCTGGAAGGCCACCAAGGAGATCCACCACACGGTGGATCCGGAGCCCGAGGCCGCGGGGGCGACCGGCGGCACGATCGGCTTCGGCGCGGCGATCGGCCAGATCCTGCTGCTCGACCTCGTCTTCTCGATCGACTCGATCATCACGGCGGTCGGCATGACCGAGCACGTGCCGGTGATGATGGTGGCGGTGGTGGTCGCCGTGGTGGTGATGCTGGTCGCCGCCGAGCCGCTCTCGGCCTTCATCGCCCGGAACCCCACCGTGGTGATGCTGGCCCTCGGCTTCCTGATCATGATCGGCATGACGCTGATCGCCGAGGGGTTCGGCGCCCACGTGCCGAAGGGCTACATCTACACCGCGATGGCCTTCTCGGCCGGCGTCGAGGGCCTCAACATGCTGGCCCGCCGGCGCCGCCGTCCCGCCCGGGACGGCGCCTCCCCGTCGACCGGGCCGTCGCGGCGCGCCTGAGGGCGGGACGAGCGTCATGCGGATCCGCGCGGCCCTCCTCCTCCCGCTCCTCCGGCTCCTCCCCACCGCCGCGCACGCGGAGCCGAGACCGATGACGCCCGATCCGACGGTCCTGCACGACCTCGCCCCCACCGGCACGCTCCGGGCGGCGATCAACCTCGGCAACCCGGTCCTGGCCCAGGGCAGCGCCGACGGCCCGGCGGGGGTTTCGGTCGATCTCGCGCGGGCGCTGGCGGCCCGGCTCGGCGTGCCGGTGGCGTTCGTGACCTTCCCGGGGGCGGGCGCGGTCTCGGGCTCGGCGGGCTCCGGGACCTGGGACATCTGCTTCCTGGCGATCGACCCGAAGCGGGCCGAGGGGATCGCCTTCACGGAGCCCTACGTGCTGATCGCCGGCAGCTACCTCGTGCCGGCCGCCTCGCCGATCCGATCCCCGGAGGCGGTGGACCGCGACGGCGTGCGCGTCTCGGTGGGGCGCGGGAGCGCCTACGACCTGTTCCTGAGCCGGGCCCTGACGCGCGCCACCCTGGTGCGGGCCCCGACCTCGGCCGAGGCGGTCACGACCTTCGCCCGCGACGGGCTCGACGTCGCGGCCGGGGTGCACCAGCCCCTCGCCGCCTACGCGGCGGCGCACCCGGAGGTGCGGCTGCTGCCGGGGCACTTCATGGAGATCCCGCAGGCGATGGGACTGCCGGTCGGGCACCCGGCGGGAGCCGCCTATCTCGCGGATTTCGTCGCGCGGGCGAAGCGCGACGGGCTGGTGCGGCGCGGCCTGGAAGCCAGCGGACAGGATCCGGATCTGGCCGCGCCGTGAGAGGCGAGCCGGATCGTCGAACCGGCCAGCGGTCACGGTGCCTTCACCGGGGGTGAGGATTCGATACGGTGTCGGGGTGAGATCCTCCGGCAGGGCTCACCCGCTCCGTCATCACGCGCGAGGCGAAGTGATCCAGGCCGGCGCGACCTCCCTGTGACCGTCACGCGACCCCGGATCGCTTCGCTCCGCTCGCGAAGACGGCAGGAGCGTGTGACCGGGCGGATGTCGGATCACACCACCAGGTTCACGATCCGCCCCGGCACGACGATCACCTTCCGCGGTGCCTTGCCCTCCAGCACCTTCTGGACGGCCTCCAGCGCCAGGGTCGCGGCCTCGACGGCCGCGGCGTCGGCGTCGCGCGGCACGGTGACGTCCGCGCGCTTCTTGCCGTTGATCTGGACCGGCAGGGTGATCTCGTCCTCGACCAGCAGCGCGGCCTCGGTCTCGGGCCACGGCGCCTGGGCGACGAGGCCGCCGCGGCCGAGGACGGACCAGCACTCCTCGGCGAGGTGCGGCATCATCGGGGCGATGAGCTGGACCAGGATCCCGGCGGCCTCCTTGGCGGCGGCCGGCGAGACCGGGCCGCGCAGGCCGTCCTCCAGGGCGTTGGCCAGGGTGTAGATGTGGGCGACGCAGCGGTTGAAGCGCAGGCGCTCGATATCGTCCTGCACGGAGGCGAGCGCCCGGTGGGCGGCCTTGCGCAGAGCGAGATCCGCGGCGCCGTCGCCTTTCGCCTGCCCGGCGGCGTTCACCAGGCGCCAGACCTTCTGGACGAACCGGGCCGCGCCCTGCACGCCCTCCTCGGTCCAGATCACGTCGCGCTCCGGCGGCGAGTCGGACAGCATGAACCAGCGCGCCGTGTCGGCCCCGTAGCTCGCGATGATGTCGTCGGGGTCGACCACGTTCTTCTTCGACTTCGACATCTTCTCGATCGGGCCGATCGCGATCGGCGCCTGAGTTTTCACGTGAAACGCGCGGCGCTCGCCCTCCTCGGTGGCGAAGCGGATCTCGGCCGGGGGCACCCAGGCGCCGGCCGCGTCCTTGTAGGTCTCGTGGACCACCATGCCCTGCGTGAACAGGCCGGCGAACGGCTCGGCGACGCCGGCCCAGCCGGTCTCGCGCATCGCACGCATGAAGAACCGGGCGTAGAGCAGGTGCAGGATCGCGTGCTCGATGCCGCCGATATACTGGTCCACGGCCAGCCAGCGATCGACCACGGCCCGGTCGGTGGGGGCGTCCGCCAGCCAGGGCGCGGTGAAGCGGGCGTAGTACCAGGACGAATCGACGAACGTGTCCATCGTGTCGGTCTCGCGCCGGGCCGGCGCGCCGCAATGCGGGCAGGCCACGTTCCGCCACGCGGCGTCCCGCTCCAGCGGGTTGCCGGGCTGGTCGAAGGAGACCTCCTCGGGGAGCTTCACCGGCAGGTCGGCCACCGGCACCGGGACCGGGCCGCAGGACTCGCAGTGGATGATCGGGATCGGGCAGCCCCAGTAGCGCTGCCGGGACACGCCCCAGTCGCGCAGGCGGAACTGGACCTTGCGCCTGGCGACCCCCTCCCCTTCCAGCCGCCGGGCCACGGCCTCGAACGCCTCGCCCGTGCCCATCCCGTCCAGGAAGCGCGAGTTGATCATCCGCCCGTCCTCGACATAGGCGGTGTCGGTGATCACGAACGTCGCCGGGTCCTGCCCTTCCGGGCAGACCACCGGCGTGTTGCCGAGCCCGTACTTGTTGGCGAAGTCGAGGTCGCGCTGGTCGTGCGCCGGGCAGCCGAACACCGCGCCGGTGCCGTACTCCATCAGCACGAAGTTCGCCACGTAGACCGGCAGCTCCCAGGACGGGTCCAGGGGATGGCGCACGGTGAGGCCAGTGTCGAAACCGTGCTTCTCGGCGGTGTCGATCGCGGCCTGGGCGGTGCCGGTGCGGCGGCACTCCTCGATGAAGGTCTGCAGCTCCGGCCTGCCCTCGGCCAGAGCGGCCGCCAGGGGATGGTCGGCCGCGATCGCCAGGAACTTGGCGCCGAACAGCGTGTCGGGCCGAGTCGTGTAGACGGTCACCGTGTCGGGCTCGCCGGCGACCGGCCGGGCGAGGCCGAACTGGACCTCCAGGCCTTCCGAGCGGCCGATCCAGTTCTTCTGCATCAGCCGGACCTTCTCAGGCCAGCGGTCCAGCCCGTCGAGAGCCGTCAGCAGGTCCTCGGCGAAGTCGGTGATCTTGAAGAACCACTGGGTGAGCTCGCGCTGCTCCACCAGGGCGCCGGAGCGCCAGCCGCGCCCGTCGATCACCTGCTCGTTGGCCAGCACCGTGTGGTCCACCGGGTCCCAGTTCACCTTGGCGGTGCGGCGGGTGACGAGGCCCTTCTGCAGGAAGTCCAGGAACATGCGCTGCTGGTGCTTGTAGTAGTCGGGATCGCAGGTCGCGATCTCCCGGCTCCAGTCGAGCGACAGCCCCATGGCCTTCAGCTGGTCGCGCATCGACGCGATGTTGGCGTAGGTCCAGTCCCGCGGGTTGACCTTGCGCTCCATGGCGGCGTTCTCGGCCGGCAGGCCGAAGGCGTCCCAGCCCATCGGGTGCAGGACGTTGAAGCCGCGGGCGCGCTTGTAGCGGGCGACCACGTCGCCCATCGCGTAGTTGCGGACGTGGCCCATGTGGATGCGCCCCGACGGGTAGGGGAACATCTCGAGCACGTAGTATTTCGGGCGGGGATCGGAATTGTCGGTCTCGAACAGCCGCTTCTCGGCCCAGGCCTCCTGCCAGCGCGGCTCGGCATCCTTGGCGTTGTAGCGCTCGACGGGCTGGGGGGCGGTGCTGGCGGTCATGGATCCGGCTGGGTCAGGGGCTCGTCGGTCATTCCGAAGGATGACCACGGCACGGTCGCGCCGCGATAGCATATCTGCGCCGCAGCCGGTCAACGCGGCGCGCGATTCGGACTTGCGCGGGACGCGCGAACGCATAGGTCCTTCCGCAGCAGAGACGGTACACGGGAGCGGCCGGCCCTGGGCTGATTCCATCCCTCCCCGCATCCCGCGGTGCCCGCGTCGGCGGGCCTCGAAGGAGGGCTCCAGGGATCGCAGCGGCCGGCTGGAGCGCCCCTTCGCGGCCTCCGCTGCGCTCCGGCACCTCGGGATGAGGGGTCTGAGCTGGACAGCTGGGTCGCCGGGAAGGTGCCGCCGAGGTGTTGTGTACCGTGGGGCGCCTGGTTCGGCGTCCGGCAGCGATAGGACGGCCCGCTATGGACGACGCGATCACCGACCCGAACCCGCCCGCGACGGACGGGATGGGCCAGCGGACCGACAAGCTCCCCGTCGGCCAGGCCGACGTCGCCGCCGGTCTCGCCGAGGTGCGGGCGGCGATCGCCCGCGCCGCCGAGGATTCGGAGCGCGATCCCGCCGAGATCCAGCTCGTCGCGGTCTCCAAGACCGTGCCGGCCGAGGGGATCCTGCCCGCGCTCAAGGCCGGCCATCGGGTCTTCGGCGAGAACTACGTCCAGGAATCCGTGGCGAAGTGGCCGGGTCTCCGGGCCCGGTTCCCGGACGTGGAGCTGCACCTCGTCGGGCCGCTGCAATCCAACAAGGCCCGGGAGGCGGTGGCCCTGTTCGACGTGATCCACTCCCTCGACCGGCTGTCGCTCGCGGCGGCGCTGGCCAAGGAGATCGAGCGGTCCGGCCGGACCCCGAAGCTGCTGATCCAGGTCAACACCGGCGCGGAGCCGCAGAAGGGCGGCGTGCTCCCGGACCAGCTCGCCACCCTCCTGTCGGAGTGCCGGGAGACCCACGGGCTGGCGATCCAGGGCCTGATGTGCATCCCCCCGGCCGAGGACCCGCCCTCGGCCCACTTCGCCCTGCTGGCCCGGCTGGCGAAGGCGCACAACCTGCCGATCCTCTCCATGGGCATGAGCGCCGACTTCCCGGCGGCGATCCAGCTCGGCGCCACCCATGTCCGGGTCGGGACCGCGATCTTCGGGGCCCGGACCCGGAAGGCCTGAGCCGGACGCGCGCCTCAGCCGATCCGCAGGTGCGTCCGCGGCCCGAGGCGGCGGAGCAGGCGCAGCAGGTCGGCCCGGGCCAGGGCGACGCAGCCCTCGGTGGGGCGGTAGCCGTCCCGGGCGATGTGCAGGAAGATCGCCGAGCCCCGCCCCTTCCGGATCGGGGCGCGGTTGTAGTCGAGGTCGATCACCACGTCGTAGAGCCCGTCGTCCCGCCACATCGATTCGGCGCTGACCCCCGGGGCCGGCAAGCGGATCGGCCGATTGTAGCGGCGGTCCCGGCTCTCGTCGCACCAACCGTCGGCGGGGCGGGTCGCCCGCAGGGGCAGCAGCGTGCGCGGCCGGATCGCGAGATGATCGGGCCGGTAGGCGCCGCCGCGCAGGCGGAACCGCCCGCGCGGCGAGCCGCCGTCGCCCTCGCGCTTGTCGCAAACGATGCCGCCCGCCCCGAGGGCGCAGGGAAACACCGCCCGACCGACGAGCAGCTGCCCGCGCCGCCGGTCCCCGACGAGGGCGCGCACGCGGATCTCTCCCAAGGTCAGGCGGATGGGTCCCCCGCTCGGCCGCCGCATGTCCGTCCTCCCGAATCCGTCCGGTCCCGCGGGCCTTATGCCCGGGATCCGTACTTCGAACCGGTGAAAAATTGCGCGCAAGGCAACTTCCGGCCACAAACGGCGCCCTATCTCTCGGCCGAACCCGGGCCGCCGAGCCGGGATTCGGGAGCGCGCCAGCCCTCCGCCTTGCCGCGGGGACCGACGACCTGATCCCGGAGCGGCGTGCCCCGTTCCCGCAGCCCGTTCGCCGGCGCGCTTGTCACGGCGGCGAAAGGATGCGGAAACACAAGCCGGGGTAGGGTCGTCGCGCGATCCTGCCGCGATCTGACATCATCGCATGCTGCACCCGGCAGGCCGCCCCTCGCCCCTCCCGCAGCACGCACTGGGGCCCGGACGATGCCGAACGCCTACCGCCTGCTGATCTGCGACGACGACGCGATCCTGCGCGACACCCTGACCGAGCAGCTCGATCTCTGCGACGAATTCACGGTCTTCACCGAGGCCAACGCCGCGGACGCGATCCGGCGGGTCGCCGCGGAGCGGATCGACCTCGCCGTGATGGATGTCGGCCTGCCCGACCTCGACGGGCGCGAGGCCGTGCGCCGGATGCGCGCCGGCGGCTTCCGCGGCCCGGTGATCATGCTGACGGCCCAGGATTCCGAGGCGGACCACGTCGAGGGCCTGGAGGCCGGCGCCAACGACTACGTCACCAAGCCGTTCAAGTTCGGCATCCTTCTGGCCCGGATCCGCGCCCACCTGCGCAGCCACGAGGCCTCCGAGGACGCGGTCTTCCAGATCGGCCCCTACACGTTCCGCCCGGGGGCCAAGCTCCTCGTCGGCGAGCGCGGCTCGAAGCTGAAGCTCACCGAGAAGGAGACCGCGATCCTGCGCTTCCTCTACCGGGCGGGCCGGGCCGTGGTGAACCGCGACACCCTGCTGGCCGAGGTCTGGGGCTACAACGCCCAGGTGACCACGCACACGCTGGAGACGCATATCTACCGGCTGCGCCAGAAGATCGAGCCGAACCCCGCCACCGCCGCGATCCTCGTGACCGAGGGTGGCGGATACAAGTTGCTGCCCTGACGAATTGAAGCTTTACGTGTAGGCGATCCGGCGGGTTCGCGTATGCGCAGGGTGGTGAGGCGTTCTTGGGGCTCGACGACGATATCGCGATCCTCGCGGCCGCGCCGCTGTTCGGCTTCCTCGACCGGGACGCCCTGCGCCTGCTGACCTTCGCGGCGGAGCGGCGCGACCTCGCGGACGGCGACCTGCTCTTCGCCCGCGGCGACCCGGCCGATGGCGGCTTCGTCGTCATGGCGGGCACGATCCGGCTGGAGCCCCGGCTCGCGGGGGCCGAGCCGGTGCGGGCCGGGCGCTCGGCCCTGATCGGCCAGCTCGCCCTGTTCGTGCGCGGGACGCGCCCGACCGAGGCCCGGGCCGAGGGGAGCGCCGGGGTGATGCGGATCACCCCGATGCTGATGCGCCGCGTGCTGGAGGAGTTTCCCGCCGCCGCGCAGGCCGTCCACGACACCCTGGCGGACGACCTCGCCGATCTGGTGACCGATCTCGATCAGGTGCGCGAACTGCTCGAGATCATCGACGGCATCTCCTCAGGTGACAGCTCCGGTGGCCGCTTGTAAGCACGGGCTCCCGCCGCAAGAGTTCTGATCCGTTCCATGTCCCAGGCCGGCAAGCCCCATTCCGATCTCGCCCATTCCGATCTCGCCCAGACCATCGAAGCCGCCTGGGAAGACCGCGCCAACGTGTCGACTGCCACCAAGGGCGCGGTGCGCGAGGCGGTCGAGGCGGCCCTGGAGCTGCTCGATTCGGGCAAGGCCCGCGTCGCCGAGAAGTCCGGCAACCGCGACTGGGTGGTGAACCAGTGGCTGAAGAAGGCGGTGCTGCTCTCCTTCCGCCTCAACGACATGGCGACGATCGAGGGCGGCCCCGGCGGCGCGCCCTGGTGGGACAAGGTCGCGTCGAAATTCGCCGGCTGGGGCGAGGCCGAGTTCCGCGCCGCGGGCCTGCGCGCCGTCCCAGGCTGCTTCGTCCGCCGGGGCTCCTACATCGCCCCCGGCGCCGTGCTGATGCCGAGCTTCGTCAATCTCGGCGCGCATGTCGGCGAGGGCACGATGGTCGACACCTGGGTGACGATCGGCTCCTGCGCGCAGGTGGGGAAGAACTGCCACATCTCGGGCGGTGCCGGCATCGCGGGCGTTCTGGAGCCGCTGCAGGCGAACCCGGTGATCATCGAGGACGACTGCTTCATCGGCGCCCGCGCCGAGGTGGCGGAGGGCGTCATCGTCGGCCAGGGCAGCGTCCTGTCCATGGGCGTCTATATCGGCGCCTCCACCAAGATCGTCGACCGGACCACCGGCGAGGTCATGTACGGCCGGGTGCCGCCCTACTCGGTGGTCGTCTCGGGCACGATGCCCGGCAAGGCGCTGCCGGACGGCACGCCGGGCCCGGGCCTCTACTGCGCGGTGATCGTCAAGCGCGTCGATGCCGGCACGCGGTCCAAGACCGCCATCAACGAGCTGCTGCGCACCTGAACATCCGGAAGCTGGCGGGAGCGCGATGGAGACGTCGGAGCTGACCCTCACGGTGGCGGGCCGGACGGTGCCGACCCCCTGCGACAGGATCGGGGCGGGGCCGGACGCGCTCCTGCTCCCGGCGCTGTCGACCATCTCGGCGCGGGCCGAGATGCGCGGCCTCGCCGGCCTGCTGGGGACGCAGTACCGCTGCCACGTCCCCGACTGGCCGGGCTTCGGCGCCCGGCCGCGGGCGCGGGTCCCCCTCGCCCCGGCGACCTTCCACGCCTTCCTGGACGCCCTGCTGGCCGCCGCGCCCGGCCCCTACGCCCTCGGCGTCGCGGCCGGCCACGCCACCGGCTACCTGGTCGCGGCGGCGCGGCGCCACCCGCGGGCCTTCGAGCGGCTGGTCCTGGTGGCCCCGACCTGGCGGGGGCCGCTGCCCACCGCGATGCCGGGCCGGGCGCACTGGTTCCCGCGCATCCGCCGGGCCGTGGAGGCCCCGGTCCTCGGCGAGGCGCTCTACCGGATCAACATCAGCCCGCCGATCATCGGCCGGATGATGCGCGCCCACGTCTACGCCGACGCGGCCCGGGTCACCCCGTCGGTGATCCGCGACAAGCACGCCATCACCCGCCAGCGCAACGGCCGCTTCGGCACCGCCGCCTTCGTCACCGGCGGCCTCGACCCGGTCGGCAGCCGCGACGCCTTCCTGGCCCTGTTCGGCGACGGCCTGCCGCCGACCCTGGTGCTGCGGCCCGCGGGCGCCCCCCGGCGCTCGGGCGCCGAGATGGACGCCCTCATCGCCGACGGTCGCGTGACCGGCGCCGCGATCCCCGGCGCCCTGAGCCCGCACGAGGAGCATCCGGATGCCGTGGCCGCCGCGATCCGGGAAGGCTGAACCCGTTCGGGGGTTCCCGGAACGGTTCTAGCCGGTCATCCCGCCTGATCCCACGTTATGATCGGCCTCATGATCGTTTCGCGCTCGTCGACTTCGTGAATGCCGTCGTAGCTGACGCCACAGAATCTCAGATTGTTCTTGTAGAAGAACAGATGGGACGCCATTTCCAGAAGGAAGGTGAATGGCTTCTCGTTCCGATACGTCCCTGTTCTGCGCACGTAGAGTTCGGGCTGTCGAACGATGTTCCAGTCTGCGTCAAAAAACCTTCGTATCAATGGGAGATAGAATTTGACGTACTCGATCAGATGCTCACGCGATTGGAATCCGATATAGTTGCAGAAAAAGTCGGAGATCATGCGGTACTGATCGACGAAGCGTACGCCGTACAGCCCGTCGAGAAAAGCGATTCCCTCATCCTTGATTCCGAGATAGCCAACTTCCTTGTAGAACTGGAGATCTTGAAAATTGGCCTTTCGGTCGTACGAAGGTAGATATCCCCATCCGTAACACTTCAGGCACGGGAAGGCGAACGCCAGCACCGTCTGAAGCTCCAGGGGTAGGGACAGATTCTTCTCGAAGAACCGTGACGACACGACGAAGAACGGATACTGCGCGAAAGGCTTCTCGAATTCGGTGAGAAGGAACGACCATTCCGCGATGAATCTGCTCCCGGCGTCAACGATGCTGGGATTGAGGATGCGTTCCTCGATGTACGCGCTTCGGAAATCGCGGGGCGCGCCGTTTCTATCGACGAAATAGAATTTCGCAGGGAGGTCTCTGTCGAAAAACCTCCTGTCTATCGGAGTCGATCTCGCGACATGATTGAATTCATGCGCCGTGATGACGTAGAGGGACCCGAGTTCTTCGCGGCGGTGATCCTCCTCCTGGGTGTCAATCATCAGAGTGCCGCTTTGCGCCGCCCGCGATAGAGCATCTACCGGTCAGTGTTGCCGAGCAAACTTGCCTCGGGCTTGCATCCGAGGTCGGAGACGTGCGTCTCCCCGGGCATCGCCGTGCTCTGACGACGCTTCGCGCCCCGCGCCGGTCGGAATGCGCACCTACAACATGCAGCGGTTCATAAGGCGCCTCGGCCGCCGCACGCTGGACAGATCGGGCCGCCTGTGCAGGGACTGAACGGGCCGGCTGAGCCGTTCCTCCGGCAGCGGGCGCGCCCCGCAGATTCCATCCGAGAGAGTCCCGGATCCGATGCTGCGCACGCCGTCCCTGCCCCTCCTCGCCCCGGCCGCCCTCGCCCTCCTCCTGGCCGTCGCGGCCCGCGCCGAGGAATCCCCGCGCCCGGCCCCCTCGGCCCCCTCGGCAACACCCGCGGCCCCGTCCCTCGGCACCGACACGCTGAAGCCCGGCAAGCCGGCCGTGAAGCCCTACCTGGCCGAAGGAGCGGTGCCGGACGCCGTCCAGTTCCTGCCCTCCCCGCCGGCCCACGACGCGCCCCTCGACAAGGCCGACCGGGCGGCCTTCAGCAGCACCCGCGCCCTCAAGGGGACGCCCCGCTGGGAGCTCGCCGCCAACGACGTGTCGGAGGGGGCCGCCGCCGTGCTGGAGAATTTCGCCTGCGTGCTCGGCACCCGGATCGATCAGGCGCGGGTGCCGGCGGTGATCAACCTCCTCGAGCGCGCCCGGCTCGATCTCGCGCGGGCGACGCGGGGGCCCAAGGTCCATTACCGCCGCCTGCGCCCGTTCGTCGGCAACGAGGCGCCGATCTGCGTGCAGCGCAGCCAGGCCCTGGCCGACAGCTTCAGCTACCCCTCGGGCCACGCCACGCAGGGCTGGGCCTACGCGCTGATCCTCGCGTCCCTGGTGCCCGAGAAGGCGACCCCGATCCTGGCCCGCGGCCGGGCCTACGGCGAGAGCCGGATCGTGTGCGGCGTGCACTGGCTCAGCGACGTGGCGGCGGGGCGCCTGACCGGCACCGCGGTCTTCGCCGCCCTGATGGGCGACGCGACCTTCCGGGCCGATCTCGACAGGGCCCGCGCCGAGCTTCGCGCCGCCCTCGCGGGCCCCGGGACGGTTCCCGATCAGGCCGCCTGTACCCGGGAGGCCACCGCCCTGCGGGAGCCGCCGCTCGAGTTCTAGGCTCGAACCGCTCTAGATTTGAATGCTTCTAAGTGTGTGATTTGCAACACGTTTTCGGCTTGATCAAGAGACCGTGAGTAATGGTACCTGAGCTCCAGGCGCCGTCTGTAGGCGTATTTCTGGGTCTCCGATGTCGCTTCGTTCCGCTCAGTCCGGCCTCCTCCTCGCCACCACCGCTCTGACCACCGTCGCCTTCGTTCAGGCCGCCGCCGCGCAGGACGCCGCCGTCCAGCTCAACGAGATCTCCGTGGAGGCCACCCGGCCGGCCATCGCGGCCCCCGCGGGATCCGGCATCGGCGGCGGCAACGTCAGCGGCGGCGACGGCGGCAGCGCGGCCACCAGCGGCGGCGGCGGCGGACCCTCCGGCGTCACCGGCTACGTGGCGCGCGTGAGCCCCACGGCGACGAAGACCAACACGCCCCTGATCGAGACCCCGCAATCGGTCTCGGTGGTCACCCGCGAGCAGCTCAACGACCGCAACGTGCAGGATCTGGCCCAGGCGATTGCCTACACGCCGGGCGTGTCGAGCAGCGTGTTCGGCTTCGACCCGCGCTACGATGCCTTCTACATCCGCGGCTTCAGCGCGACCTACAACGGCATCTTCCGCGACGGCCTGCGCCTCAACGCCGTCGGCCTGACGATCCCGCGCAGCGAGCCCTACGGGCTGGAGGCGGTCACCATCCTGAGAGGGCCGGCCTCGGGACTCTACGGTCTCGGCTCGCCCGGCGGCATCGTCGACTCGACCTCGAAGCGCCCGGTCTTCGTGCCCTTCGGCGAGGTGCAGTTTCAGGCCGGCAACTACGACCGCTTCCAGGGCAATTTCGACATCGGCGGCCCGGTGGCGGGCACCGACGGGACGTTGGCCTACCGCGTGACCGGGGTGAAGCGCCAGTCCAACACCTACCTGCCCGGCGGAGACGACGACCGCACCTTCATCGCCCCGTCCTTCACGTGGCGACCGGATTCCGACACCAGCTTCACGTTCCTCAGCGAGTATTTCGAGTCGCGCCTGCCGGGAACGTCGTTCTTCTACAACGATCCGGGCTTCCGGGTGACCAATTTCTACTCCGGTGACCCGGCGTTCAATCAGTACAAGCAGCAGCAATATCGCATCGGCTACGCTTTCGAGCACAAATTCTCGCCGGATCTGATCTTTCGTCAGAACTTTCGCTACTATGATGTCCGCGCGGATTACGATTACACGTCGATCACGGGACTCAATCCTGCCCGAACCCTGGGCTCGCGGACGGCCGGCGCCTATCTGGACACGCTGAGCCAGATCTCCCTCGACAACCAACTCGAAGGCCACTTCACCACCGGTCCGATCCAGCACACCCTGATCGGCGGGGTCGATTACGCCCATTACGACTACACGCGCGCCTTCGGCTTCGGTGCCGCGCCGGATCTCAACCTCCTGACCTTGAACTACGGGCAGCAGGTCATCGCCCGGCCGCGTTACACGAACTTCCAGAGCCAGGCGCAGGATCAGATCGGTGCCTACTTGCAGGAACAGGCCAAGCTCGGGCGCTTCGTCCTGACCCTCACCGGCCGGCACGACTGGGTCTTCCAGAACACGAGCGACCAGACGGCCGGCACGGTCGCCAACCAGACCGATCGGGCCTTCTCGGGCCGTATCGGGCTGAATTACCTGCTCACCGATTTCCTGGTGCCCTACGCCAGCTACGCCACGACCTTCACGCCGCAGGTCGGCATCGACGTGAACGGGAACCCGTTCAAGGCCGCGACCGGCGACCAGATCGAGGCCGGCGTGAAGGTGGCCATCCCGAACACCAACATCACGACGTCGTTCTCAGGATTCGACATCGTGCAATCGTCGCTCCTGCGGCAGGATCCCAATAACATCGCCAATCAGGTCGCGACCGGGTCGGTGGAGTTCAAGGGATTCGAGGCCGAACTGACGGCCAATTTCGCGCCGGGAACCAACCTGACGCTGTCCTACACCCATCTCGATCTTCGCTACCTGCGCCAGACCTCCCTGGTCACGGGTCGGCCGATCGACGGCAACGCCCTCTCGGGCATCCCGGGCGACAGCTTCACCGCCTTCGGAACCTATCTGTTCGCGCCCTCCTCGCCGTTGGCCGGCCTGCAACTGGGCGGCGGTATCCGCTACGCCGGGACGAGTTTCGCCGACGACGAGAACACCGTCCGCAACCCGACCGTGACCCTGTTCGACGCGCTGGTCGCCTACGATTTCGCGGCCCTCGACCCGAAATACAGGGGCTTCCGCGCGCAGATCAACGCCACCAACATCTTCGACCGCAGCTACACGACCTGCCAGGCCGGCTTCTGCTATCGCGGCGCGCCCGCGACAGTCATCGGCAGCCTGATCTACCGCTGGTAGTTTGCGGGAGCGGGGGCCGCGGCATGGCAGGTCCCCGTCCGCGGCACTGGAGCCGGGATCGGAAACCGTCCTAAGGCCGGAGCATCGTCCTCCGACCCGGACCCGCCATGCTCTCGACCCTGCTGGTCGTGCTGCCGATCTTCGCGCTGATCTTCGCCGGCTGGCTGACGCGGCGGATCGGGGTGCTCGGGGCCGCCGCCACCACCGAGCTCAACCGGTTCGTGGTCTTCCTGGCCCTGCCGGCGCTCCTGTTCGACGTGACCGCGCACGCCCACTGGAGCGCCATCTGGAAGCCCGGCTTCATCGGCGCCTTCGGGCTCAGCAGCCTCGCGGTCTTCGGCCTCACCGTGATGATCCGGCGCGGGGCGGGGCGGCCGCTGGCCGACGCCGCGGTCGACGGCCTCAACGCCGGCTACGCCAATACCGGCTTCATGGGCTTCCCGCTGGCGCTGGTCGCCTTCGGGCCGGAGGCGCTGGCGCCCACCACGGTGGCGGCGATCCTCACGGTCTGCGGCGTGTTCGCGGTGGCGATCGTGCTGATTGAGACCGGTCTGCGGCGCGAGGCGGCCGCCACGGGCCGCGGCGGCGGGGCCCGCCGGCCGGTCTGGTGGACGGTTATCCGCTCCCTCGTGCGCAACCCGCTGCTGGTGGCGCCGGCGCTGGGCGCCCTGGTGCCGAGCGCCGGGCTGACCGTGCCGGAGGCGGTGGCCACGTTCCTGAAGCTCCTCGGCGGCGCGGCGGCGCCCTGCGCCCTGGTGGCGCTCGGCCTGTTCCTGGCCCAGGCCCGCCACACCGGGGGCGGGCAGGGGCGCACCGCCGCGCTGCTCGTCGGCCTGAAGCTCGCGCTCCACCCGCTCCTGGCCTACGGCCTCGGCCGCTACCTGTTCGACCTGCCCCCGCTCCTGCTCCACACCGCCGTGCTCATGGCCGCCCTCCCCACCGGCACCGGGCCGTTCATGCTGGCCGAGTTCTACCGGCGCGAGGCCGACCTGACCGCCACCGTGGTGCTGGCCTCCACCGTGCTGGCCATCGTCACGGTCTCGGCCTACCTCGCGGCGATCGCCTAGGCGTCGCCACCCCCCGGCGCTCCGGCGCTCCGCGGCCTCACGGTCGGAAACGGGACGATCACGCTCTTGCCGCAGAGGAATCGTAACGTTTGCCCCGTAGCGTCGTGGCGCGGCACGCCGTGTCCGCGCTAGAACGATCCGACAGGCAGGGGCGGAACGACGGCGGATGGTGGGTTCGGGAGTTTCCATCGCGGGGCGTATCGCCCGCCTCGCCTGCGCGACGGGCCTGGCGCTGAGCCTCTCGGCCTGCTTCCGGCCGCTCTACGGGCCGACCGCCTCGGGAGAATCCGTCCAGGCGCTGCTCGCCTCGGTGCAGGTCGACGACGTGGCGATGGCCCAGGGCCAGGAGCGCCTCGGCCACTACCTGCGCAGCGAGCTGGTCTTCGACCTCGACGGGTCCGGCCATCCGGCGACCAAGCGCTACCGGCTCAAGCTCTCGGGCTCCGAGATCGTGCAGACCCCGATCGTCTCGTCCACCACCGGCCGCGCCGAGGCCGGCACCCTGGTGGCCAACATCAAGTACAGCCTGGAGGACATGGCCGGCACCAAGGTCTACACCGAGGGTGTCGCCACCTCGACCGCGACCTACGACCGCTCGGTCCAGCGCTTCGCCAGCCAGCGGGCGGCGCGGGACGCCGAGATCCGGCTGGCGAGCGTGCTGTCCGATCAGATCAAGAGCCGCCTCGCGGCCGTGCTCTCGACGAAGCCGTAACCCGACGTGACGGCAGTCAAGGCCGGCGAGATCGAGGGGCTGATCCGGCGCGGGCCCGATCCGCGCATCCCCGTCATCCTGGTCTTCGGGCCGGATACCGGTCTGGTGACCGAGCGGGCCCGGAAGCTCGCCGAGGATTTCGTCGACGATCCGGCCGATCCCTTCGCGCTGGTGCGGATCGACGGCGACGCCCTGGCCGCCGATCCGGGCCGGCTGTGCGACGAGGCCGGGACGATGGGCCTGTTCGGCGGCCGCCGGTCGATCTGGGTCCGGCCCGGCACGCGCAACTACGCGCCCGCCGTCGAGGCGGTGCTGGGCGCGACCGTCGCCGACGCCCGCATCGTGGTGGAGGCCGGCGACCTCGCCAAGAACAACCCGCTCCGCGCCCTCTGCGAGCGCTCGCCGAAGGCGCTCGCGATCCCCTGCTACGCCGACGACGAGCGGACCCTCTCGGACCTGATCGAGCGCACCCTCCAGGAGCGCGGCCTGCGCATCGACCGCGCCGCCCGGGAGGTCCTGGCCCGCAGCCTCGGCGGCGACCGTCGCGCGAGCCTGATGGAGATCGAGAAGCTCGCCCTCTACGCCGCGGGGGAGGGGGACAAGACCGTGACCCTCGAGCACGTCGAGGCCGTCACCAGCGACGTCGCGGCGAGCGTGCTCAACACCCTGATCGACGCCGCCTTCGACGGCCGCCGCGAGGCGGTGGAGCGCGACTACCGCCGCTTCCGGCACGAGGGCCTCGATCCGGGCGTGGTGCTGGGCTCGGCGCTGCGGCACGCCCTGACACTGCTCACCACCCGCCTCGACAATCCCGAGAAGACGCCCGCCATGATGGCCGCGACCTGGCGGGGCCTGCATTTCAAGCGCAAGGCCAGCATCGAGGGCCAGCTCGGCGCGTGGCCGCCCGGCACCCTCCGCCAGGCCGTCGCGGCCCTGCAGGAGGCCGTCCTCGCCTGCCGGCGGGCCGAGCCCGACCTGGCCCACGCGCTGGCCTTGGCGGCCCTCCTGCGGGTCGCGGAGGCGGGGGCGCGGCGGCGGCGCTAGCCGGGCTCAGGCGCCGTCCGCGCCCCCGGCACGGCGGCGCGCGAGCCACGCGCCCCAGAACAGGCTGGAGAAGAAGCGGGTCGGCGTCCCGAAGCCGGCGGCATCCAGCAGGTCCGCGACGGCCTCCTCGGAGTGGGGCGGGTCGGCGCCCTGCAGGATCTTCCCGCGCCGGGCCTCGATCTCGTCGGCGCCGGCGCCCTGCTGGCGCCAGCGCTCGCCCCAGGCCGCCAGGAGCAGGGGCTGGCTCGCGTAGGCGTAGTGGTTGCCGGCGAGCACCAGGGGCGCCCCCGGCCTCAGGTGTCCGGCGATGGCGTGCAGGATCGCCCGCTTCTCCGCGTCGCCCGGCAGATGGTGGAGCACGCCGATCAGGGTCGCGGCGTCGTAGGTCGCGTCGCGGGGGAGGGCCTCCACCGGGCCGCGGACGATCTCGGTCCGGTCGGCGAGTCCGTCCCGCTCCAGCCGCGCGACCGTCAGGTCCATCATGGCGCTGGAGGGGTCGACGGCGGTGAAGCGCCAGGCCGGCTCGAGGGCCGCCGCGGTGACGATCTCCGTGCCGCCCCCGCCCGCGCCGACGACCAGCAGCCGCGCGGGCGCGCCGCGACCCAGGGCGGCGGCGAGCATGCAGGCGGCGAGCTCGTGGCAGGCGTCGTAGCCCGCCAGGGCGATCCGGCTCTGCTGCGCGTACGCCCCGGCCCGGTCGGCGTCGAACTTCCGCGCCGCCGCGCCGCCCTGCTCGGCCAAGCTCCGCTCCTCCGCTCTACGGGGCGCCGACGGCGCCGCCTCAGGCGTCCGAGACCTTGAACCGGTTGAGCAGGGCCTGCAGCTCGTCCTGGGTCTCGTAACGGATGCGGATCTCGCCCGAATCGGCGTCCTTCGGCTTGTAGGAGACCGGGACGCCGAGCGCCCGGTGGATCCGCAGCTCCAAGTCGCGCACCGTCGCGGGGCGCTCGGCCGAGAGGCGCGGGCGCCCCGGGCGCGGCGTCTCGGCCGGGGCAGCCTCCGCGGAGGCGATGGCCTCCACGTCCCGGACCGACAGGCTCTCGGCCACGACGCGGCGCGCCGTCGCCTCGGGATCGCGCACGGCCAGCAGCGCGCGGGCGTGGCCGGCGGTCAGCTCGCCGGCGGTGACCCGCTCCTGCACGGACAGCGGCAGGTTGAGCAGCCGGAGCGTGTTGGCGAGGTGGCTGCGGCTCTTGCCCAGGATCTCGGCCAGCTCCTTCTGGGTGTACGAGAAATCCTTCATCAGGCGCTCGTACCCGGACGCCTCCTCGATCGCGTTGAGGTCGGTGCGCTGGACGTTCTCCAGGATGGCGAATTCCAGCGAGCCGCGGTCGTCGATCTCGACCACCACCACCGGCACCTCGTCGAGGCCGGCGCGCTGGGCGGCCCGCCAGCGCCGCTCGCCGGCCACGATCTCGTAGGTCCCGGGCACGTCGCCGATCGGGCGGACCACGATCGGCTGGATGATGCCCCGCTGACCGATCGAGGCCGCCAGCTCGGACAGCTCCGTCTCGGCGAAGCTCCGGCGCGGGTTGCGCGGGTTGGCGCGCAGGAACTCGATCTGGACCCTGCGCTGCTCCTCGGCCTTGGCCGAGGCGCGGCCGGCCTCGTTGAAGTCACCGATCAGCGCCGCGAGCCCGCGCCCCAGTCGAGGCTTCGCCCCCTCCTCCGCCATGATCGCCACCCGTGTCACGCTCCACACTCGCCCCTCGTACCGGGAGGGGGACTCAAATCCGTCAGGCCGCGGCCGGAACCCGGCCCTCGCGCTGGATCACCTCCGAGGCGAGGCGCAGGTAGGCCTGACTGCCGGCGCATTTCAGGTCGTACAGCAGCGCCGGCTTGCCGTGCGAGGGCGCCTCGGAGATCCGGACATTGCGGGGGATCACGGTCTCGTAGACCTTGTCGCCCATGAACCCGCGCACGTCCGCCACGACCTGGGCGGAGAGGTTGTTGCGCGGGTCGAACATCGTCAGCACGATGCCCTGGATCGTCAGCTTCGGGTTCAGGGCGCCGCGGACCTGCTCGACGGTGCGCAGCAGCTGGCTGAGGCCCTCCAGGGCGAAGAACTCGCACTGCAGCGGCACCAGCACCGCGTCGGCGGCCGCCAGCGCGTTGATGGTCAGCAGGTTGAGCGAGGGCGGGCAGTCGATCAGGACGTAGCTGATCCGGCTCAGGCTCGGCGCCTGGGTCAGGCTCTTCAGGACGCCGCGCAGCCGGTGCGCCCGGTCGGGGAGGGTGGCCAGCTCCAGCTCCAGGCCGAGGAGGTCCATGGTCGAGGGCGCCAGCGACAGCCGCGGCACGGCGGTGGGAACCACGGCCTGCGCCAGGGAGGCCTCGCCGGCCATGACCTCGTAGGTCGAGACCCGGCGCTTGGCGCGGTCGATCCCGAGGCCCGTGGAGGCGTTGCCCTGCGGGTCGAGGTCGATCACCAGCACGTCCTCGCCGATCGCCGCCAGGGCGGTGCCGAGGTTGATCGCCGTCGTGGTCTTGCCGACGCCGCCCTTCTGGTTGGCGAGCGCCAGCACGCGCAGAGGGCGTCGCATGGATGAATCCATGGACCGGTCGGCGGGATCGCCGAGGATCGCTTCGCTCATCGGTGGCTCGGGGCGGCGAGGGCAGTGACGCGCACGATCCGGGCTTCGGAATCGGTCCGGCTCGGCACGAGGTCGTTAACGACTCTCCACTGCGCGCCGGCCTGGGTCAATTCGGCTTGTACGTCCCGCCCCTTCGGAAACAGGCCGGTGGTGCCCGTTTTCAACAGAGGCTCGGTCCAGGCGAGGAGCTGCGTCATCGGGGCGAGGGCGCGGGCGCAGACCACGTCGGTCCCGCCGTACTCACCGATCACCGCCTCGATCCGCGCGTTGCGCACCCGGGCCGGGGCCTCGGTCAGCCGGGCGGTCTCGGTGAGGAAGGCGCATTTGCGCGCGTTGCTCTCCACGAGGTCGACCCGGACGCCGCGCTCCCGGCCGGCGATGGCCAGGATCAGGCCCGGGATGCCCGCGCCGGAGCCGAGATCGAGCCACGTGCGGGCCTCCGGCGCGAGGTCGAGCAGTTGCAGCGCGTCGTCGATATGGCGGCTCCAGACCTCCGTCAGGGTCGCGGGGCCGACGAGGTTCTTGATCGGCTGCCAGCGTCGCAGCTGCGCCACATAGAGGTCGAGCCGCTCCGCTGTTTCACGTGAAACACCGGCCGCCGCCAGGACACGGGCGCGATCCGGGTCGCTCATGCCGGGTGCCGGTCCGCGGGGGTCGACGGCGCGCGCGCGCCGCGCCTTGCGTGGGCGGCCAGGAGGGTGAGGGCCGCCGGGGTGACGCCCTCGATCCGGGCCGCCTGCCCCAGGGTCCCGGGGCGCACGGTCTCGAGCTTCACCCGCATCTCGTTCGAGAGGCCGCTGATCGCCGCGTAGTCGAGCCCCGGCGGCAGGCGCACCGCCTCGTCCCGGCGGAAGGCCGCGATGTCGGCGTTCTGGCGGTCGAGGTAGACCGCGTAGGTCGCGTCGGTCTTCATCCGGTCGGCGATCCGTGGGGGGACCTCCGCCAGGTCCGGCCACACCGCCGCCAAGTCCGCCCATCCGATCTCCGGGTACGCGAGCAGCTGGAAGCCGGTGCGGCGGATGCCGTCGCGGTTGAGGCTGATCCCGTGGGGCGCGGCCTGGCTGGGCGTCAGGCTCACCGCGTCGAGGCGGGCGCGGGCCGCGCCGAGCGCCGCCTGCCCGGCCGCGAACTGGGCCGCCCGGTGTCCCCCGACGCAGCCGAGCGCGATCCCGCGCGGCGTCAGCCGGGCGTCGGCGTTGTCGACCCGCAGGGACAGCCGGTACTCCGAGCGCGAGGTGAACATCCGGTACGGCTCGCTGACCCCCTGCGTCACGAGGTCGTCGATCATCACGCCGAGATACGACTCGGCCCGGTCGAAGCCCGCGATGCCGAGGCCGCCCGCGTGCCGGGCGGCATTGAGGCCGGCCACCAGGCCCTGGCCGGCGGCCTCCTCGTAGCCCGTGGTCCCGTTGATCTGGCCGGCCAGGAACAGGCCCGGCAGGCGCTTCACCTGGAGGCCGAGATCGAGCTCCCGGGGATCGACGTAGTCGTACTCGATGGCGTAGCCCGGCCGCAGGATCTCGACCCGCTCCAGGCCCGGGATCAGCCGCACGAGGTCGCGTTGCACCGCCTCCGGCAGCGCCGTCGAGATGCCGTTCGGGTAGATGGTGGGATCGTCGAGCCCTTCAGGTTCCAGGAAAATCTGGTGGCCCTCCCGGTCGCCGAAGCGCACCACCTTGTCCTCGATCGACGGGCAGTAGCGCGGGCCCCGGCTGGCGATGCCGCCGGAATACATCGGCGAGCGGTGCAGGTTGGCGCGGATCAGGTCGTGGACGGCCCGGGTGGTCCGGGTGATGCCGCAGCGGATCTGCGGGTTGGTGATCCGCTCGGTCAGCGTCGAGAACGGCACCGGCTCGGCGTCGGCCTCCTGCATCTCCAGGCCGGACCAGTCGATGGTCCGCCCGTCGAGGCGCGGGGGCGTGCCGGTCTTCAGGCGCCCGAGGCGGAGGCCGAGGCGTTCGAGGGTCTGGGCCAGCCCGACCGCCGGCGCCTCGCCGACGCGGCCCGCCGGGATCTGCCGCTCGCCGATATGGATCAGGCCGCGCAGGAAGGTGCCGGTGGTCAGCACCACCGCGCCGCAGGCGAGGGTCCGCCCGTCCGCCAGGACGAGGCCGCAGAGGCGGCCCTCGGCGTCGAAGGCCAGATCCTCGCACGCGCCCGCGACCACGGTGAGGCCGGCGGTCTCGGCCACGGCGGTCTGCATGGCGGCCGCGTAGAGCTTGCGGTCGGCCTGGGTGCGCGGACCGCGCACCGCCGGTCCCTTGCGGCGGTTGAGCAGGCGGAACTGGATGCCGGCCGCGTCGGCGACCCGGCCCATCAGCCCGTCCAGGGCGTCGACCTCGCGGACGAGGTGGCCCTTGCCGAGGCCGCCGATCGCCGGGTTGCAGGACATCGCGCCGATCGTCGCGGGATCGTGGGTGACCAGCGCGGTGCGCGCGCCGCAGCGCGCGGCGGCGGCGGCGGCCTCGACGCCGGCATGGCCGCCGCCGACGACCGCGACGTCGAACCGTGCGGAGGAGGTGGTGAGCATCGGGTACCGAGCAGCCTTTCGCAGATATTCCGCCGCGGGTGCGGGCGGCGCGCGCGCCGTGCACGGCCCGCGCGCGCGGGGACCGGCGGATCTGCCGGGAGGTCTAAGCGCGCGCGGGCGCGGCGGTCAACGCGTCCGGATCCCGCGCGCCCGGGACGGCGCCGCGCACGGCAGGACTCATCTGAATGCGGTATTCAACACCCGAGCCGCGGAAAGATCTGTTGTTCCCGCGGGCGTTGCTGGAGAAGGCTCTGCGATGACTTGCCCGCAATCTCTTGCCAGCCGCTCCGGACCGTGCAAATCTTGCGCCGTGACGCGATCCTGAGCGGACAACGCCGTCCGCCAGGCCCACGAGAGGGACCGGTTTCGCCGCGCCGCGGAGCGACGCGCGAGGAGGAGACTCAAGATGTCGTCGCTGACAATCGGCCTGGGCGCCGCCTGTTGCGCGGCCGGCGCCGCCGCCCATTTCCTCGACCGCACCAAGCGCAAGGAAGGCCTGTTCGGCCTCGCGGGCTTCGCCCTGTTGCTGACCGGGATGTTCCTGAGCCGCTCCTGAGAGGGGGCCGCGCACGGGGCGCTCCGGCGTCCGCGGCCTCGGGAGGCCGCGGCGGCTCAGCCGGTCATGGCCGTCGCGGTGTAGCCGGCCTTGGTCAGGGCCTCGGCGATGGTCAGCGCCTGCGCGTCGGTGCGGATCGCCACGCGCGCGGCGTCCCGGTCGACCCGCACGTCGGCGGCGGGATCGACCCGCTTCACCGTGCGGGTCACCGCGGCGGCGCAGCCGTCGCAGGTCATGCCCTCGACTCGCATCAGCAGGTCGGCGCGCGTCTCGTCCATTCGGGCCTCCATGGCGTGTCCCCGGAATGTCGGGACCCGGCGGGGCCGGCGCAAGCCGGGGCGCGGCTCAGAACAGCGCCGGCATGCGGAAGGCGTAATCGACGCGCAGGCCGAACTGGTACTGGTTGGGGTTGCCGAACGGGCGCCGCACCAGCGGGCTGTCGCCGGAGGCGCCCAGGATCCGGGTGTAGCCGGCATAGGCCGTGTAGGACCAAGTCTCACTCTGGGTGTAGGTCACGCCGCCGAGCACGCCCGCCGAGTAGAAGCTGCGCGGGTCGTAGGGGGTGACGCGCCCGTTCAGCGCCGCCTCGATCGGCGAGACGCCGAAGTATTTCCGGGCGTAGCTGGCGTCGCCGACGTTCAGGCGCGGCCCGACGGAGAACAGGAACTTCTCCGCCGGGATCAGGTAGTCGGCCGCCACCGAGCCGACCGTGCCGTGGTGGCCGTAGAGGCCCTGGCGCACCTCGACGCGGGTCCGGATGAACGAGACCGGGTAGAACTCCGCGAACACGCCCGGCTCCACGGCGAAGCGGGCGTCGCGGAAGCCGTACAGGTGGCGCCTGTCGTCGCCGTAGTAGCGCCCCGGCACGAAGCGCGCGGTCGGGCCGATCCGGAACGACTCGGTGTCGAACAGCGACAGGCTGAACCCGTCATCCGGCGTCGAGAAGCGGCGCGGCTCGCCCACCCGGCGGACATCGATCGAGGGATAGCCGACGGCCGTATAGTCGCTGGCGCCCGGATAGCGCGGCACGGCCTGGATCGAGCCGCTCAGCGTGACGATCCAAGTGTTGGGATCGACCATCGCGAAGGTCGGCGTGGTGCGCGGAAGATCCGCGTTGAGATCGGCGGCCCGCGGCGCCGTCGTGCCGAAGGCCGCGACGAGCGCGCCGGCGCCGAGAACGGCGCGATATCGGGGAGTACGCGGGGGGACGGGCGTCATGGCCACGCTTTATGATCCTTTTTCATCCCGTCCGCATTCGCAAGCCGCGCAACCCTCCCCGGATCGCCCCGCAATCGGGTCCGCCGTGATGAATCCGCAACGTTCCAGCGGGCGCCGGCGTCACACCGCCCGGAATTAACAGGCGGTGGCGCTCCATCGCGGTCCCGGAGCCTTGCCGGGCAGGGTGCGGGTGGCCAATGATCCTGCGATTCGGTTCGCGCCCGGTGGGGATCGCTCGGGATGTCCCCCGGCGACCGGCGCGCGTTCCTGGCAGGTGTTCAGACGATGGTCCCGGTCCTCGGCCGGTACGCGGGGCTGCTGACGGTCGGCCTTCTCGGGCTCGTCGTGTTCGGGCCGCTCGCGGTGTTCCTGCCGCTCTGGAGTGCCCTGACGCTCGGCGCCGCGGCCGCCGCGGCGGGCGGTCTCGCCCTCACCCGTATCGCCACCCTCAAGGCGCGCTGCGAGAAGCTGTCCGGCGAGGTCGACCTGCTGTCCCGGCGCCTGCTCAAGGTCGAGACGGCGGCCGCGACCGCGGCGGCCCAGCCGCGGCCCGAGGCCGCGGAGGCCGCCCTGCGGGCGCAGATCGAGGAACTGACCGTCGAGTTCGGGCTCCTCAGCGGGATCGTCCGCGACCTCACCACGGTCGTGAGCGCCCAGGATGCCGAGATCGCGGGCCTCAAGGCGCGGCCGGCGATCGGGCCCGGAATCGCGCCCGCCGAGGCGCCCCGGCCGCAGACCGCGGCGGCGCCCGCCGCTGCCCTTCCGGACGCCGCCGCCCCGTCGCTGCCGCAGCCGAGGGGCCCGGCCGCCCC
>NZ_BBUX01000070.1:0-31779 GCF_000974725.1 Methylobacterium sp. ME121 | reverse complement strand
ACCAGATCCGCAATTTTCACTGGTATACCTGCACCATTGACGGCGTTGAGATCAACCAGAGATAAGTCCGCGTCCCTTCAGCGAGACATCTTGCCCGTCGCGGCGATGTCTCCGTCCCCACGAACCCAGAGCTTCACCGTGAAGCCCGCTGACGAAGAGCGCGATCCGACCGGCAGGTCCGATCCCGTCATCTCGCCTATCCACGCGCAGCTGGCTGAACGGCTGCGACAACACTATTCAGAAGTTGCACCGATCGAGATCGGCCCCCGTCTCGCCGCCGTGCTGAATCGGCTGTCCGCGGCGCTGGATGCCGCCGAGGTCGGGCGGCAGGTGCCCCATGCCTTCAAGGACGATCTGATTGCCCTGGCGCCACGCCTGCGTCGCTACGCCCTGACGCTGACGTTCGACGGCGTCGAGGCCGACGATCTCGTGCAGTTCACGCTGCTCAAAGCCTGGGAGCATCGGCAGCGCTTCCAGCCCGGCACGAGCCTCGTGGCGTGGCTGTTCACGATCCTGCGCAACGGCTTCATCAACGGACGGCGCAAGCGACGCCTCGAGGTCCCGGATCCCGACGGCGTGCACGCCACGGCCCTGTCGGAACCGGCCGCCCAGGAACACAGCATGGGCTTGTCGGAGGTCCGAGCCGCGATCGACCGGCTCGAACCAGCCTATCGCGAGGCGCTGATCCTGGTCGCCGTCGACGGCCTTCCCTACGAGGCCGCCGCTTCCGTGATCGGGTGTCCCGCGGGCACCGTGAAGAGCCGCGTCAGTCGCGCCCGCGACCGGCTGCTTCAGGAGTTGGGCGAGCGCTGATCCGGGGCCGCATGCGTCGGCCGTGCCGGACGCTGCCGGGACGCGGGCGCCGTCAGATCACCCGATGATCAAGCCGACCGCCGATCGGACCGCGCCTGCACGGGCGCCCGCTCGATGGGCAGGCGTGCGACCGAGGTCCCTCTGGCATCGCGCACGACCAGCACCCAGTCCTCCCCGTAGCCTTCGTCGGCAAGCTCCTGCACCATGTCCCGGATGACGCTGCGGGCGTCGTCCAGCGCCTGATCGAGGCTCGTCGCCTCGATCCCGATCTCGTCCTTGATGATCTCGCGATCGTGCTCGATATCGAAGTAGAGCCGCCGCGGCACGAGCCGGAGGTCGCGGCGATCACCGCTCTGAAGGCCGGCGATAGCGAAGATCTTCGCGGGATCCTGCGCGTTTCGGGACCTTCCGATCCTCAGGAGCGCGAGTCCGCCACCCGCCAGCACGGCGGTCGCGCTGGCGACGCAGGGCGCCAGTACCAGAGTATGGAAATCGAGCGATTGCCAGCCGAAAACAAGCACGGCCAGTCCGCTGCACAGAGCAGCCGAGATGACAACCAGCAGCATCCCCCCAGCCCTCGATCACGCGCCGGCTCAATCACATCGAGGTATACGCCAACATTCGGGTCCGCAAGAAGGGATAAGCAATAGGTGCGCACTCGTCCGATCCGCCTCGAAGAACCGCACAACCAGCAAATCGAACCTCAAGGCCCAGCAGCCATGACGCTGGCGCGCGTAAATTCCAGCCTCGGTCCTGCGCTGATCGATGGATCACCGACCGATTGGAAAAAATTTAATATTCCACTCCCAGGGTCTCTCGCGCGCGTGCACACACTTTCGTGAACCCTCCGATCGACTGTCGCGATTGCGCGATCAGCGCTCCGTGCATCGCGACCCGGCGCCGGTCGGGATCCTGCGGTGAGCCGATCGAGCCAGCACGTGGCGCGACGATGCCGCGTTCAAGACCCAGCGGCCAGCGAATCATCGACATCACTCGCCACGACGGCAAAGCCCAATCCGCGCAGCGATGCGGTCGGAGTGTCGAAGGGAATCACAGTTGGCCACCTCAACAGTCGATTGACCCATCACGACGCCAGAAGACGCGGCGATAGGAGGCCGCATCAATCCCAGACGCGGCTGCAAGGCAACCACAATGCTCAGGTCTCGGTTTTGATTGTCAACTTCTGAGTGAAAATTGACGAACAGGCAAGATTCCATTCACAGGCAAAGCAACCCAAGTCGTCGCGTAATTTTATGTTTTCCTTTGCTTGGCATGGTATCTTCTCGGACGCTGGACATATGCAACCATGCCTGTCGGCTCGATGGGCTCCGGCCCGGCAACGGAGAGAGTGAGTGGACAGCAGAGACGTGGCTCGTGAGCCGAGGTTCGAGACGCCCGACGACGCCCCCTTCGACCGTGTCGCGGCTATCGAAGCGAAGCTCGACGCGCTCGTAGAGCGGATCTCAGCGCTTCAAACGCACTTCTACTACGACGCACTCAATTGGAACGATTTCAGATCGCGCTTCGACCGATTCGTTCTCGAATGCGAGGATCGGCAGCGGGACATCTTGGAAGCCGTGATCAGGAGAAGCGAGGTGAAACCCGTGAACGTGCGTGTCGTGACCGCGAAAGCGCTGGCCGACGACACGCCCGATCATCTCTTTCCGAGAGGCACGGCCGTCGACAATACCCGGTCCCCGCGCTTCGTCGCAGCCTGCGAAACCCAGTTCGGCAGCCGCCTGCGTCACCTCGATATCGGTTCGGCCGGTGGAGGGCTCGTCTGGGATTTCACCCAACGCGGACATTTCTCGATCGGGATCGAAGGCTCGGACTGGTCGCGGAAGGAGCAGCGTGCGGAGTGGCGCACGATTCCGGATCGTCTCTTCACCGCCGACGTGCGCTTCCCGTTCCGCGTCGAAGACGAGGCCGGAGAGTGCCAGAAGTTCGATCTGGTCACGGCTTGGGAATTGTTCGAGCACATACCGGAAGCGGACCTACCCACGCTGCTGCATTCGATTTGCCGACACCTGAGACCGGGTGGGGTCGTCGTCGCCTCCATCGCGACCTTCGCGGATCGCGACGAGGCGGGCCACGACTTCCACGCGACGATTCGCGACCGTGCTTGGTGGGAAGACGTTTTCATGGCGTCAGGATTGATCCCGATCGAGAGCCCCTTCCAGCTTCGCGATTATCCGCGCGGATCAGGCAATCCCCGCGCCCACGATTGGGATGCGCGCGCCAATCCGGAACTCGGATTTCATCTCGTCGCGAGACATCGCCCGGAGCAAACACAGAGAATTTCCGAGTGAATCATACCGCCGTTTCGCGGTTCATCTGAATTAGTCAGACACTGCGAGAGAAAACCTTCCGCGCAAGGGCCGCGAAATCTGGTCCTCAGCGCGCTGCGGGATACGGGAACGGCACCCGATCTCGTGCTCGAACACGCACCCGATGAAGGCTCGGCGAAGCCACCGACACCTGACATCATCGGGGCAGCACACATGGCGCGCGTTTCCGGCGTCTATGCCGAACCGACCCAGCCGCCTCGTGCGGAGAGTCCGCGACACATATGGTGCTGCCACGCTCATGCCGGCTCGAATTCCGCGTGCCGGGCTTGCGACGTCACGCGCTATGGTAGACCGAGGACGATCGCTGGCTGCGCGGATTGCCCATGAAGTTTCGATTGCCGATCTCGTCCAATCAGCGCCGTCCGCTGTTTGCTAACCCGCTTCCCGGCTTCGATCCGGCCTACTACCTGGATCGTAACCCCGACGTTCGTAGGGCCGGTCTAGATCCACTTCAGCATTTTCTGAACCATGGGTGGACGGAAGGACGCGACCCCAGCGCCGGCTTCAGCACGGCGGGTTACCTCGCGGCGAACCCGGACGTCGCCGCCGCGGGACAGAATCCGCTGATCCACTTCTTGCAGAACGGCCTTGCCGAAGGACGGAGCGGTTACAAACCGGGCGCCCCGCCGACTCAGGTGGGGCAGAAAGAGACCTCACAGGCTCAGGGCGCGCCCGGCTCTCCGGAGTCGCACGATCACGTACCGCTGCAAGGCTTCATCGACGAGGCTGATCACAGCCGGATCCGCGGGTGGGCCTTCACACCATGTTCCCCGAATTCACCGACGGTGATCGCCATCGTCGTCAACCGATCACCCGTCAATACGGTCGTTGCTGGCAAATTCCGTCCGGATCTGCGCGAGGCTAATATCGGCAACGCGCATCACGGCTTCACATACGCGTTCTTTCCGCCCCTGAAAAAAGACGTGGAGCAGACGATCGTGATCCGCCGCTCCGCGGATGGCCAGGAACTGGCCCGGACGGTCCTGCCTCGGGAGAACCAGATTTGATAGACCAGTCATCAGTGCTCGGGGGAAACCTAGAGCTGGCCGGTCCGGCGTCTCTGACCGTCAGGAGATAGCATCGGCGTCAATCCTTGCATTCCAGATCGCCGGTGAGCAGCGGCTGAGCGTTGGCGCTCGCCGGCACTGTCCCGTCCATGCTGTAGATGTAGACCTTCGGATCGGCGAAACCGATCCGGCCCTGGACGGAGCGACCGGTCGCTCGGTCGAATCCAGTCAACACCGTGTCCTTGAACGGTTGGCAGGGAAGCGAGGCCGTGATGTAGCCCGAGCCGCCCGTGACTTTAATATCCAGCCGAATACCGAGGATCTCTCGACCGAATCGGCGGTAATCGGCCGTGGCCGAGACTGAGGCGGCGGCCGCACCGCCGCGTGCGACCGCGGGCGTGTAGACCGTTCGTGCGAGATTCGTCGTGAACCCAGTATTCCCGATGGACTGGCCGTTATCATCGGTGATGTTGACGCCCGCACCATCCTCCCATTTTGGCGGCGCCTCACCGCTCTCGGTATTGTACTTGGCCACGACATTCCTGACGCTCGGCCGTGGCCCGCCGCGCGCGACTAAGCCGCCCGTCGCCGAGATTGTCCCGAAGCGGTTGGCCCGGGCAGAGGACGGTGACGTCCAGACTCCGCCCTTCAGGTCGACCCCAATCCCGGTATGTCCTTCGCGATCGGCGCGTATGAAGATGAACTCGTTGGTATCCGCGTTGCCGATCTCGAACCCCGTCCCCTGTTGGGTCAATGTCAACACATTGATCCACTGGCTCGAGTTGGTGTCGAGCCACGGCGACCCCGGTCCGATGCGCACGCCCTGTGCCTTCAGGCTCGCTCTGCCTTGCTGCGTCACGCGGAGTTTCCACTCGTTCTGAGATGTGTCGAGGAACGAGGACGCGGCATTGCCGGAATTCGCGACGGTGATGGACACGTCCCGCGTTCCGCCGATGTCGGGGGGCTCGACGGTCAGGACGTCGCCCAGCACGTAATTGGCTCCCCCCTCCGTGACGTCGATCGCGGATACGGAACCGCCCTTGACCGTGATCGTCGCGCGGGCGCCCTCTCCGGCTCCCGCGCTCGCGTTCGCGAGGGGGACCCCGGTGTAGGTCCCGCTCCGTCCACCGGATCCCGGTGTGACCGCCGCCCAGACAGGTCCTGTGAGCGGGCCTTTCGCGAGAGGACCGCGGGCCTCATCGACATCGATATCGGCGCCCGGACCGGTCGTGTCCCGCACCATGATGTCGATTCTGGAATTTTTCAGCCCGCGCACGAACAATCCCGTCTTCGCGCGCCCATTCCCGTTGAGCGTCAGATCCGAAACCGCAACGGCGGTCACCGGTGTCTGAGCCGTCGTACTCCGCAGATCGACGATCACGGCTCCGGGCGCACCGACCCATTTCAACTCGGTTCCCGCGATGGAGAAGGCACCTGCACCCTGGCCGATAATCTTGATGCGGGACATGTTGGGCGCACGCAATGACGTCGCGCAGCGAGCCGCGCCGGGAGGCAGCACAAGGGTTCCTCCCCCGCGCGCGTTGAGGAAGGCGAACGCAGCGTTGAGAGCCGGACACACGTCGGCAGATTCCGTCCAAGCCTTGCCATCGCCGTGGGCGGCAAAGTCATCGTAGGTCGCCAGAACGGTTCTGAACTTCGAGACGAGCGGGCTGTTGATCGGGTCCGCGAGGTCGGCGCGACTAACGACGCCGCTCGGTGGCGTAAATCCCAAAGTCGCGTCTGAGCGAACGGCACTGGTCTCTCCCTGCCGATTGCCATCCTCGACGGGATGATTCTGCTTCGTTCCGGGCGTCGGCGGTGTCGTTCCAGAATCGACCCCCCCTGCGCAGACCGTGCCCTGAGCGAAGCAAAGAGCGATGAGAAGACCGCGACGCGTAAGTGAAATCCCGTATCCCAAGCGTCCCTCCGTGCGGCCTCGCGCGCCGCGTGGCGAGTCTTGCCGATCCCAGAGCGGCCCACCCATGATACGACGGGCCGCGGCGGTGCGACGAGGACTGGGTCGACCTGCTGACAGGACGCTGCCTTCCGTGAACAGCGTTCGACCAGCCGAATCGCCTCGGCAGACCGGCTGCGATGGATTCGCCCGTCGAAGAGCCAGGCTGAGCCTCTCGCGTTGGGACGCGGAACCGGGCGATTTCCCGGTGACAAGGATGAGCGCGAACGATGTCGCCGGGGAGGACCGCAGGCACTGGTTGTACGATAGCCGCCTGCTGGTCTGCGGCTTCTGCTTGGCCGCGTGTGTCGCCATCACTGGCAGGTCAGCCAGTTCGAGGCCCCCTGCCGCTCCTCTCCAGCGCCCACAGGGACGACACGGACGGTCAGTCGGTGCGCCTGAGGATGAATGCCTGCATGCGCGACGCGCGCTCCCGGTCGACACGCGAGGGCCTCCCTCGGACCGCCTATGGGCTCACCTGCACGCACGAGCGGAGGATTAGATCGGCCAGGCAACGGACCCGAGAACTCTTCGGAGAGCTGCGTCGGAAGTGATCGCCTACAGGAGGCCGCTCGACGCTCCACCACTGAGCGAACGGCTAGCCCGCGCGACCAGCTCATCGAAGGCCAGGGCCGCCGCGAGGGCCTATGTCCGAGAAAGGAACGGCCGATGAGATTCGGCTACCGTCATCTCGGTCTCGTCGAGCACTTCCCAGGTCCAGAGATGCTGTCCGACGGCTTAAATCTCGAAGTGCGCGGTGATCGCGCGGGTTGAGGCACCGTGCAATCACGCCCGACGGAAACCTACTCGACACAGTAGGGTACGCCGCACAACATCCCGTTTTTGAGGCGACTCCGATTGATCCCTGATTGCGTCGCTGATCGCAGGCCGTGCAGCCTCGCGGCCGTCGGCGATGGACCCGCGCCACCGGCGCGACCGGCGGCCGGCCTCACCGCAACGCATCTTTTGATGGGGACATCGACGGCGGATGTTGGTCGTAACGCGCCGTTGTCGCCGATTGCAAACCACGGGGGCCTCCCGGGCTCAGGGCGAGGAGCCTCCGTGCTTACGATCGGCAGGGGATGCCGTTCGCCACACCCATGGATCAGATCACTCACGTCCGCCCTAGCCGCACGCGCAGGAGACCCCACGCGGCCCTCGTCGTGGCATCGCTCATCCTGGCCGTCGGGCTGTGGTTCGTCATCTACGCGGTGTCGGGCCGCGTCATCTGGTTCTGGTAGGCGGAACGCCGATCTCGTCTCGCAGAGCGTGACCCCATCCGTCGGCTGCGCCGCGTGCTCGGCCCACGCCAAGGCAAACCCTCATCCGCGCCCCGATCACGACCATCGGGCTACATCGGCACGGCGACGGTTCGTGGCTCGAGAGATCGCGGTAGAGCCAGCGCGATCGTTCGACCGGTAGCGCCAGCTCGGCGGTAGCCCGCGAAACGACCAGCAGACACCGAAGGCGCAGAGCGCGCCGGCAATGCACCGGCCAGTGGGCCGCTAGCAAATTCTTAAGATAGAACGATGCGCAGCCCGCCATGGCTGCCAGCGCGCTGGCGCTCCCAAGGGGAATCGAACCCCTGTTTTCGCCGTGAGAGGGCGACGTCCTAGACCGCTAGACGATGGGAGCTTTCCGGCGGCGCGGGGCTGCTATAGCCACCACCCGGCGGCGGAGCAAGTGCCTTTGTCAGGAAATCCGCCGCGGCGGGTCAGATCGGGAGCGAATAGGGGTCGTGGTGGATAAGGCGCAGGACGAGCGGGCCGGGATCGTGGCCGAAGGAGGCGTGCGGCTGGATAGGGCACTGGTCGCGCTGTTCCCGGATCTGTCCCGGGCCCGCCTGCAGGACCTGATCCGCACCGGCCAGGTCCAGCGGGACGGCCTCCCGGCGCTCGACCCGTCGGGCAAAGTCGCCGCCGGCGCGCACATCGTGCTCAGGGTGCCCCCGGCCGCTCCGGCAGAGCCGGTGGCCGAGGCCGCGGATCTACCGATCGTCTACGAGGACGACGACCTGATCGTCATCGACAAGCCGGCCGGCCTGGTGGTCCATCCCGCACCGGGTCACGAGAGCGGCACGCTGGTCAACGCGCTGATCGCCCATTGCGGCGCCAGCCTGTCGGGGATCGGCGGCGTGCGCCGCCCCGGCATCGTCCACCGCCTCGACAAGGATACGAGCGGCCTGATCGTCGTCGCCAAGAACGACACGGCCCATCAGGGCCTCACCGCCCAGTTCGCCGATCACGGCCGGTCCGGACCGCTGGAACGCGCCTACGCCGCCGTGGTCTGGGGCCTGCCCCAGCCGCGGGCTGGGACGATCCAGGCCAACCTCGCGCGGTCGCGCTTCCATCGGGAAAAGATCGCCGTCGTGTCGGACGCGAGCGGGCGCCACGCGGTAACCCACTACGCCGTGGCCGAGGCGTATGGCGAGGCCGCCCTCGTGCGCTGCCGCCTGGAGACGGGCCGCACCCACCAGATCCGCGTGCACCTCGCCCATCGCGGACACCCCCTGCTCGGGGACACGGTCTACGGCGGCGCCTTCCGGACCAAGGCGGCCCGCCTGAGTTCGGAAGCCCGCGCCGCCCTCACCGCGCTCGGGCGCCAGGCGCTCCACGCGGAACTGCTCGGCTTCAGCCACCCGCGCACCGGCACGACGCTGCGGTTCGAGAGTCCGCTGCCGCCCGACATGACCGCGCTCGTGCAGGCACTGAGGGCGGAAGAGAACGGAGCGCCGCGCCTGTAACCGCCCCGTCGCGGCGTGCGAAAGATCACCCCGTACCGCGTCACATCGTGACATGGTAGGACGAAATCGCCGGTGGCGCGTTGTTGATGACGTAGGTGTCATCGACCGCGACCGGTTCCCCGGCGTCCCTTACGAGATGGGGGGCCGGCAGGGTCGGCTCAAGAGCGGCCCGAGTGGACGGCACTGTTGTCCGTCGCGTCCGCCCGACAGGGGGACATTAGGTCCAGGAGAATGCCATGGCCGGTACGCTGCCCGTGCTCGCCAACGAAGGTGGCCTCTCGCGCTACCTCGACGAGATTCGCAAGTTCCCGATGCTGGAGCCGTCGGAGGAGTTCACGCTGGCGAAGGCTTGGCGGGACGCCGGCGACCGCGAGGCCGCGCACCGGCTCGTGACGTCGCATCTCCGCCTCGTGGCCAAGATCGCCATGGGCTACCGCGGCTACGGCCTGCCGATCGGCGAGGTCGTGTCGGAGGGCAATGTCGGTCTCATGCAGGCGGTCAAGCGCTTCGATCCCGACAAGGGCTTCCGTTTGGCCACCTACGCGATGTGGTGGATCAAGGCGGCGATCCAGGAATACATCCTGCGCTCGTGGTCGCTCGTGAAGATGGGCACGACCGCGAACCAGAAGAAGCTGTTCTTCAATCTGCGGAAGGCGAAGGGCAAGATCTCGGCCCTCGACGAGGGCGATCTGAAGCCCGATCAGGTGAAGCAGATCGCCACCCGCCTCGGCGTGCCCGAGCAGGACGTGATCGACATGAACCGGCGCCTGTCCGGCGACACGTCGCTCAACGCGCCCCTGCGCGAGGAGGGCGAGGGCGAGTGGCAGGACTGGCTCGTGGACAACAGCCCGAGCCAGGAGACCGTGCTGGCGCGGGAGCAGGAGGGCCAGAACCGGCTCTCCGCGCTCAAGGACGCTCTCGGCGTACTGAACCCGCGCGAGCGCCGCATCTTCGAGGCCCGGCGTCTCGCCGAGGACCCGATCACTCTCGAGGATCTCTCCGGCGAGTTCGGCGTCTCCCGTGAGCGCGTCCGGCAGATCGAGGTTCGCGCCTTCGAGAAGGTGCAGGAGGCGGTCAAGCGCAACATCGCCACCCGCGAGTTGCCCCGGACCGGCATCGAGGCCCGCTGACCCGCACGCCCGGCGCTCGCGAGGCGCCGGGCTCGCCCAGCCCGGTCAGGGCTCGGCGGTCAGGGCTCGAACGAATGCCGACGCCGCGCGGTCACTGCCAGGCGTCGAACGCGTTCTGCATCACTTGGGCGCCGGCTGCGCCCTTCTCGAAGGTCAGCACCGCCCGGCGGCCGGACGTGTAGCGCAGTGCGATGTCGAACCAGTTCCGATGCAGGAGCAGGTCGGTGTTGCGCTCGACGTCGTTCTGCAGCGACGACAGGCCGATCAGGAACAGGTTGTCGCGTACGCGGACGGGCAACCCCGAGACGGGCGAGCCGCGGGCGCTCTGCTCGTCCTTGGCCTGGAGCAACCCGACATCCTGGACGGTGCGGGACGCGCCGTTGCTGCCGGTCTGGCTGAACGCCAAGCTGACGGTGTGGGACGCCGGCAGCGTGGCGTCGAGATTGCGCTGGATCGTCATCACCAGCGTCAGGCCGGCATCCGGAATGGTCACGGTGGCGATCACGGCGTTCTGAACCGGCTGCCCCTGATCCCCGTTCACACTCTCGAGCCGCCAAGTCACACGCCCCGGCGTCACGGTCGGCTGCCCGCCCTGGGCGCCCGTCGCCTCCTCGACCAGTTCCGCCCTCTGCGCGACGGCGACGCCCGCATCGGCGGGCGCGGGCGTGGCCGCTGCCCGCGGCGGCGCGCTGTTCTCGACACGCGTCGGGGCCTTCGGGGCCGGCGCGGCGTCGCCGCCGACCCGGTCGCCGAACTTGGTCTCGCCCTCCGGCTGCTGCGTATCCCCGGCCTCCGTGCCGCTCGACGGCAGGTTCTGCGGCCTGTCGCGCAGCAGGAAGGCCGCGACGGCGATCAGGCCGATCACCACCGCCAGGACGCCGCCGACGAAGACGTTGCGCAGCACGCGGGACCGACCGGTCCGGGGCGGGACCACTTCGATCCGCGGCCGCTGACGCCCGCCGGCGCCCTCGGCGGCCTCGGCGTCCGGATCCTCGACGGCGGGCGCCTCCGTGGCCGATGTCTCGGCGACCGGCGGCGCCGCGTCGGGCGCGGCCGGCGGTGGCGTCCCGGGACGCGGCGGCGCGATCGGGATCGGCGGCTCGCGCGGACCGTCCTCAGGGTCCCGGTCACCCTCTCGGGCCGTGACCGCGAACGGCGGCCTCGCGGGCGGCAGGATGGGCGCCGGCACCGGTCCGGGTCCCGGTTCGGGGGGGGACGGCTCCGGGATCTCCGGCTCCGTGGCCGTGGGCACGATCGGCTCGGGCGCGGCGGGTACGGGCACGACCGGTGCCGCAGCGGGCGTCGGAGCTGGGGCCGTGGCCGGTGCGGGCTTCTCGGGCGCCCGCGCGGCATCGTTGGCAGGGGCCGGAAGACCGCCGTGATCGACCTCGAGCCGCTCGATCGCCGCGTCGAGCGCCCGGCGCTCGAGATCGATGTCGGCCTCTGACAGCGGCGGATCGAGGGAGCGCAGCTGGCTGATCAGGGCATTGCGCGCGCGGTCGTAGACCGCCTTGCGGAGGGCGGGCGTTCGGTCCGGCAGCGCGTCGAGCGCGCGGGCCAGAAGCGGGTAGTAATCGGCCATGATACTCTGGTCCGCCCCTTCGGCCGCCGTCCGGCAACGCCGGTCGGAGGCCGGGGACCGAGGTCCGCGCCCGCCCGACAGGTCCGGTCGCGGCCGTCGGCCGGTTTGTCGTGTCCCGCGCGCGAGATCAGGGCCCGCGCGCCGGCTGCCTTCGAGGCGGCGGGCGGATCGCGATACGGACCGCCCGGCCGCCAGCCCGTTCTAGATCAAGCCCGCGCGGACTGGATACAGGCAGGGCCGCCGAAAACACGCGTCGTCAACGAGATAGCGCGCGGAGGGTCAATCCTCGAACGGGTTGTGCATGAGGATCGTGTCGTCGCGCTCGGGGGAGGTCGACAGCAGAGCCACCGGCGCCCCGATCAGCTCCTCGATCCGGCGGACATACTTGATCGCCTGCGCGGGCAGATCGGCCCAGGACCGGGCGCCCGCGGTCGTCTCCGACCAGCCCGGGATCACTTCGTAGACCGGCTCGATCCGGGCCTGCGCGGCCTGGCTCGCCGGGAGATGGTCGACCGGCTGGCCGTCCAGCATGTAGCCGGTGCAGACGCGGATCTCCTCGAACCCGTCGAGGATATCGAGCTTGGTCAGCGCGATGCCGTGGATGCCGGAGGTCCGGACCGTCTGGCGCACCAGCACGGCGTCGAACCAGCCGCAGCGGCGCTTGCGCCCGGTATTGACCCCGAACTCCCGCCCGCGGCTGCCGATGGTCTCGCCGATCTCGTCGAACAGCTCGGTCGGGAACGGCCCCTCGCCGACGCGGGTCGTGTACGCCTTGGCGATGCCCAGGACGTAGCCGATCGCCCCCGGGCCGAGGCCCGAGCCCGTCGCCGCCTGCGCGGCCACGATGTTGGAGGAGGTCACGAACGGGTAGGTGCCGTGATCGACGTCGAGCAGCGCGCCCTGCGCGCCCTCGAACAGGATGCGCTTGCCGGCCCGGCGCTCCTCGTCGAGCAGCGACCAGACGGTGTCGGCGAACGGCAGGATCTTCGGCGCGATCGCCTTCAGCTCGGACAGCAGCGCCTCGGCATTCACCTCGTCGATTCCGAGGCCGCGCCGGAGGGCGTTGTGGTGGGTCAGCACGCGCTCGATCTTGGCGGGCAGCGCGTCGGGGTCGGCGAGGTCGACGACGCGGATCGCGCGGCGGCCGACCTTGTCCTCGTAGGC
The DNA here is from genome assembly GCF_000974725.1 of Methylobacterium sp. ME121. Classification (NCBI taxonomy): domain Bacteria; kingdom Pseudomonadati; phylum Pseudomonadota; class Alphaproteobacteria; order Hyphomicrobiales; family Methylobacteriaceae; genus Methylobacterium; species Methylobacterium sp. ME121. The sequence goes on along the minus strand of NZ_BBUX01000070.1, from coordinate 19,038 downwards.
CGGTCCGATGCCGCGCTTGGTCGTGCCGATCTTCAGCCCGGCATTGGCGGTCTCGCGGAAATGGTCCAGCTCGCGGTGGAGCGGCAGGATCAGCGTCGCGTTGTCGGCGATCCGCAGGGAGGACGGCGAGACGTCCACGCCCTGCGCCTTGATCCGCTCGATCTCATCGATCAGGTGCCAGGGATCGACCACGACGCCGTTGCCGATGACCGAGAGCTTGCCGCCGCGGACCACGCCCGACGGCAGCAGCGCCAGCTTGTAGGTCACGCCGTCGATCACGAGCGTGTGGCCGGCATTATGGCCGCCCTGGAAACGGACCACGATGTCGGCCTGCTCGGAGAGCCAGTCGACGATCTTGCCCTTGCCCTCGTCGCCCCACTGGGCGCCCACAACGACGACGTTGGCCATGCCTGCCTGCTTACCCGCGACGGAAACCGGGACGGCGCCGCCCACGGGTGCAGGCGGCGCACGTCGTGAGCCGTTTCCGCGATCCGGGCAGCGAAATCAAGCAAGGGGCCGCATGATCGGACCGCATGGCGGCCAGCCGGGGCCCGTCGCGACCGGCCTATTTGGCCTCGGTGCCCGGGTCCCGACCGGGAAGTTCGTGGGGCTTGATCACCGGCATAGAGCCCGACTGATCCGGCTTCACAACCGTGCCGGTCGTGCCGGAATCCGGCGGCTTGATCACGCCGTCGTTCTTCTGGAGCTTGTCGCTGAGCGACTGGTCCTGCGGCGGCGCGTCCGCGTTGGGGCGCACGCGCTCGGGCGGCGTCGGGGCCGGTCCGGTCGTCTGGGCGCGGATGGGTACCGCCGCGACGGCCGTCGCGAGGGTCGTCGCGAGGGCGACGAGCAGGGTCTTCTTCGGCATGAGGGCCTCCCCGGTTCGAGACACGAATTCGGGGAGGAACAGTCGGAGACGGGATCCGTTCCTGTCGGCTGTCGGGCCCGATGCCCCAGCCTGTGGACGGGATACGACGGCCTCAACCCTGGCGGGCGGCCTCGATGTAGAGCTCCCTCAGACGCCGGGTCAGCGCACCCGGCCGCCCCTCGCCGATCGCGCGCCCGTCGATCTCGACGACCGGCATCACGAAGGCGGAGGCGCTGGTGTAGAAGGCCTCTTGCGCCGCGTAGACCTCGTCCACCGGGATCAGCCGCTCCTCGATCCGCAGGTCGGCCTCCTGCGCGAGGCGCAGCACCGAGGCGCGGGTGATGCCCGGCAGCAGCGCCGTGGAGAGCGGCCGGGTCACGAGCACGCGGTCGCGGCTGATGATGAACGCGGTCGAGGAGGAACCCTCGGTGACCGCGCCGTCCTCGATCATCCAGGCCTCGGCGACGCCGGCCTCGGCCGCCTGCTGCTTGGCGAGGACCTGCGCCAGCAGGGCCACCGATTTGATGTCCCGGCGCTTCCAGCGCAGGTCCTCGACGGTGATCACCCTGGCCCCGGTCTCGGCGAGCGGGTTGGCGAGCACGGTCTTGGCCTGGGTGAACATCACCACGGTGGGCTCGGTGCCGGCCTTCGGGAAGGCGAAGTCGCGCTCGGCGACGCCGCGGGTGACCTGCATGTAGACGAGCCCCTCGGCGACGCCGTTGCGGGCCACGAGCTCGGTCTGCAGGCGCTCCCAACCCGCCGCGTCGTGCGGGTTGCGGATGCCGATCTCGCCCAGCGAGCGGTCGAGGCGCGCGAGGTGCGCGGCGTTGTCGACGAGCTTGCCGTCGATGATCGCCGAGACCTCGTAGATGCCGTCCGCGAACAGGAAGCCGCGATCCATGATCGGCACCCGCGCCTCCTCGTAGGGGAGGAACTGGCCGTTGAGGTAGACGATGCGGGGAGCGGTCACGGGGAGCTGTCCTGTGTTCGTCGCGGGCCCGGGAACGCGGGCCCGCGAGGGCGGGTCGAAGCAGGAATCGTGCGGGGTCTCAGCGGTCGCCGAAGACCCGCCCGAAGATCGTGTCCACGTGCTTGAAGTGGTAGCCGAGATCGAAGCACGCCTCGATCTGCTCGGCCGGGAGTGCCGCGGCGACCTCCGGGTCCGCCTTGAGCAGCGCCAGGAAGTCGCCCTCGCCGCGCCAAACCGGCATCGCGTTGCGCTGGACCAGCCGGTAGGAATCCTCGCGGGAGACCCCGGCCTGGGTCAGCGCCAGCAGCACGCGCTGCGAATGGATCAGGCCGCCGAGCCGGTCGAGGTTCTTCTGCATGTTGGCCGGGTAGACCAGCAGCTTCTCCACCACCCCGGTCATCCGCGCCAGGGCGAAGTCGAGGGTGACGGTGGCGTCGGGGCCGATCATCCGCTCCACCGACGAGTGGGAGATGTCGCGCTCGTGCCAGAGGGCGACGTTCTCCAGGGCCGGGGTGACGTAGCCGCGCACCATCCGGGCGAGGCCCGTGATGTTCTCGGTGAGGACCGGGTTGCGCTTGTGCGGCATCGCCGAGGAACCCTTCTGCCCCTCGGAGAAGAACTCCTCCGCCTCGAGGACCTCGGTGCGCTGGAGGTGCCGGATCTCGATCGCCAGGCGCTCCAGCGACGAGGCGACGACGCCGAGGGTCGCGAAGAACATCGCGTGCCGGTCGCGCGGGATCACCTGGGTCGAGACCGGCTCGGCGGTCAGACCCATCTTCTCGGCGACGTACTGCTCCACCCGCGGGTCGATATTGGCGAACGTGCCGACCGCGCCGGAGATCGCGCAGGTGGCGACCTCCTCGCGGGCCGCGACGAGGCGGCGGCGGTTGCGCTCGAACTCGGCATAGGCCTGGGCGAGCTTCAGACCGAAGGTCACCGGCTCGGCGTGGATACCGTGCGACCGGCCGATGGTCGGGGTCATCTTGTGCTCGAAGGCCCGCGCCTTCAGGGCGGCGAGCAGCGAGTCGACGTCGGCGATCAGGATGTCGGCGGCGCGTACCAGCTGCACGTTGAGGCAGGTGTCGAGGACGTCCGAGGAGGTCATGCCCTGGTGGACGAATCGCGCCTCGGGCCCGACGATCTCGGCGAGGTGGGTCAGGAAGGCGATGACGTCGTGCTTCGTCACCGCCTCGATCGCGTCGATGCGAGCGACGTCGAAGGCCGCGTCCTTGCCCTTGCTCCAGATCGTCTCGGCCGCCTCCTTCGGAACGACGCCGATCTCGGCGAGCGCCGTGGTGGCGTGGGCCTCGATCTCGAACCAGATCCGGAAACGGCTCTCGGGCGACCAGATCGCCGTCATCGCGGGGCGGCTGTAGCGGGGGATCATGGGGGCCTCGGCACGGTCCGGATTGCGTGCGAGGCCGGTAGCATGCGCCGGCCCGGCCGCTCAATGCGCATCGGCCATGTCAAGGCGGCAACGGATGTGGACGCGGGCGGACCCGCGGCTTAGTCGATCCGGACCCAACCCTGACCCATCAGGCGCTCCTGCGGGCGGAAGCGGGACTTGTAGTCCATCTTCCGCGAGCCCTCGACCCAGTAGCCGAGATAGAGATACGGCAGACCCAGCCGGCGGGCCCGGCGGATATGGTCGAGGATCATGAAGGTCCCAGGGGAGCGCGCGGCCTCCGCCGGGTCGTAGAACGAGTAGACCATCGACAGCCCGTCGGAGAGCACGTCCGTCAGGCAGAAGGCGAGCGGCGGGCCGGAGCCGCGGCCGGTGATCGCCGTATCCGGCCCGTGCCGGCGATACGACACCAAGTGCGTGTCGACGTGGCTGTCCTCGACCATCATGGCGTAGTCGAGCACGGTCATGTCGACCATGCCGCCGTCGCCGTGCCGGGCGTCGAGGTAGCGGCGGAACAGGGCGTACTGCTCCGAGGCCGGCCGGTTCGGTTCCGGCGTGCCGACCCAGTCGGCGCCGCGCGCCAGGATGCGCCTCTGGCTAGCGCTCGGCTCGAACTCGTCGACCACGACGCGGACCGAGATGCAGGCCCGGCACGTCTCGCAGGCCGGCCGGTACGCGATGGTCTGCGAGCGCCGGAACCCGCCCTGTGTCAGGATCTCGTTCAGGTCGCGGGCGCGACGACCGACCAGGTGGGTGAAGACCTTCCGCTCCTCCTGCCCCGGCAGGTAGGGGCACGGCGACGGGGCGGTGAGGTAGAATTGCGGTGTGTCGCGCGGATGGCTGGTCACGCTTCTCACAGACCCTGCGCCGGGTCCATCCTCACGGCGCCGGCGTGCCAGTGTACAGGCGACCGGCCGAGGCTCAATGGCCCGACCGGTCGCACCGTCGGATTTTCATCACCGGAATCGTCGCTCAGCGCGCGTGGACGACGGCCAGACCGAGGAGCAGGTCGTGCCCGAGGCGCCGGTCGGCGCGCATCAGCCCGAACGCGATGTCGACGCACCACAGCAGGAAGGTCGAGATCGCCACGTAGAACAGCAGCGCATGGACGGCGGCCGTGACGACGTCGACCCGAGCGCCGCTCTCGGGCGCGACGGTCCGCAGGCCCATCATCCGCTGGCCGATCGTGCTCTGTTTCGGCCCGCCCACCGTGATGGCGCTGTAGATGATGCCGCTCGCCGGAAGTGCCGCGAACAGGGTCCAGCCGAGGCCGAACGTGACCACGCCGATGACGGTGATCAGCAGCGTCAGCAGGGCCGTGAAGCCGAAGATGAACACGATGTCGAGGAGATAGGCGACCGTCCGGCCGCCGAGGCTCGCCCGCACGAACGGGATCGGCAGCGAGGTGGCGTAGCCGGGCGCTTCGAAGCGCTGCGCGTATCCGGGTTGAGGGTTCTGCATGGTGTCGCGTCCTGCAAGCGAGGCTGCGGACGTGAAGGTGGGTGCAGGCGGCGAGCCCCGCAAGAGGAGCCGGATGCGCGGCCGCTTCTCAGCGCCCGGCCGGGTCACCGGCCGCGGCGTCGGGCGTGTCGAGGTAGAAGCGCTTCAGCATGTAGAGCGCCGGGCCGGACAGGGTGCTCGCCTCGGTGGCGAGGGCGACCAGGGTCGTGCCGGCATCGAAGCGGCAGGTCAGCCAGTGCTGCCGGTTGCCGTCGGCGTAATCGACCCGCACCGAGTTTGCCGACGGCCCCGGCGCAGCGCGCAGGAGCCGGATGCCGTCCCGCGGCGCGATCGCCGGGAGCGCCCGGCGGCAGGTGGCGACGCGATCCCGGCGCAGGGTGTCCTGACAGGCGGCGAGGCCGCCGAAGAAGCCGACCACGACCGCCGCCCCGAGGAGCCAGCGGTGCCCGCGCTTCACGGATGGTGGCGCAGGCGCTCCGCGACCCGCGGCGCGTGGTAGGTGAGCACACCGTCGGCCCCGGCCCGCTTGAAGGCGAGGAGCGCCTCGATCATCGCGCGGTCGCCGTCGAGCCAGCCGTTGCGGGCCGCCGCCTCGATCATCGCGTACTCGCCCGACACCTGGTAGGCGAAGGTCGGAACCTGGAACTCGTCCCGGACCCGGCGGATGATGTCGAGGTAGGGCAGGCCCGGCTTCACCATCACTAAATCCGCGCCCTCGTCGAGGTCGAGCCGGACCTCGCGCAGGGCTTCGGCCGAGTTGCCCGGATCCATCTGGTAGGTGCGCTTGTCGCCCACGAGGGCCGCCTTGGTGCCGATCGCGTCGCGGAACGGCCCGTAGAAGGCGCTGGCATACTTGGCCGCGTACGCCATGATCTGCACGTCGAGGAAGCCGGCCTTGTCGAGGCCGGCGCGGATCGCGCCGACGCGCCCGTCCATCATGTCGGAGGGGGCGATAATATCGGTCCCGGCCTCGGCCTGGATCAGGCTCTGCTCGACGAGGACCGCCACGGTCTCGTCATTGAGGATCGCGCCGTCCTTCATCAGGCCGTCGTGACCGTGGCTCGTGTAAGGATCGAGGGCCACGTCGGTCATGATCCCGATCTCGGGCACGGCCCGCTTCACGGCGCGGACCGCCCGGCAGACGAGGTTGTTGGCGTTCAGCGCCTCCGAGCCGGTCGGGTCGCGCAGCGACACCTCCGTGTAGGGAAAGAACGACACCGCCGGGATGCCGAGCTTCGCGGCGCGCTCCGCGTCGCGGACGATCTCGTCCACCGAGAGGCGCTCGACGCCCGGCATCGAGGCGATCGGCTCGCGGCGCCCCTCGCCGTCGATCACGAACATCGGCCAGATCAGGTCGTCGACCGTCAGGGTGTGCTCGCGGACGAGGCGGCGCGACCAGTCGGCCTTCCGGTTCCGGCGCGGACGCTGGGTGATCTTCAGACCCTCCACGCGGGCGCCCTCGCGGGCGGCCTCCACGGCGAGAGGGCGCGGCTCTGGCAGGGTGTCTGACATGCGGCTTCGCTACCGTTCGCGCGGACCACGCCGCGGATCGCGCGGCGCCCGTGCGCCGGAGGCGTCCGACTACCACACCGGGCTGGCGCAACGAAACCCGACCGTTGACGCAGGGCGGCGGAACCGCTTCAACCCGGCGACCCCCGTCCGATCGATCAGGATCCCGGCCCTTCCCGCATGAACCGCCGCATGAACCGGCCCCTCACGCCCGCGAGCCCTCGATAGTGCCCGGCTACCTTCCGATCCGGCGCAAGACGCCGAGGCCGGGCGGCATCCCGAGCGACCGCATCGAGCGCGCCCAAGGGCCGGCGCCCGGCACGTGGGACACGGTGCTGATCTGGTTCATGCGGCTCACGGCCCTGGTCTGGCTGCTTAAGAGCGTCTTCGCCTGGGCGACGATCCTCGACGTCCTGCCGGGCGTCCGCCCCTTCGAGGCCGAGCCCTTCGGCCGCCAGTCCGCGATCGTCTACTTCGCGGTGATCGACGCGGCGGCGGCGATCGGATTGTGGCTGACGAGCGCCTGGGGCGGCGTGATCTGGTTGCTCGCCGTCACCTCGGCGATGACGCTCGCGGTCCTGACACCGCAACTCTTGCCGTTATCGGTGCCGCTGCTCGTATTCGGGGGCTGTGTCGTGACGTTGTACTTCCTGCTGTCCTGGCTGGCCGCGCAGGAAGCACGGTGAACGAACCGTTCTTATCTTCATTCAGTTTGTCTTCACCGCGAAGAGTAAATCGCGAATTCATCCTGTCGCTTAAATCGCCTTTCATTCCCGAGCCCTAGCTTAGCCATCATCAACGGCGCCGCATCGAACGGGTGCCGGATCATCGGATGGCGAGGCAGAGATGAAGACCCAGAACGCCCGAGTCGCGCAGATCGAGGCTCCCGAGGAGGCCGCCTCCGCCAAGGGCTCCTACCTTGAGGCGCTGCACCTCGTGGAGCGGCTGCATCGCCGGCTCCTCGACGTGATCAAGGACGAGTTCGAGCGCCGCGGCCGCGAGGACGTCAACAGCGTCCAGGCGCTGCTCCTGTACAACATCGGCGACAAGGAGTTGACCGCGAGCGAGCTGCGGACGAAGGGCTACTACCTGGGCTCGAACGTCTCGTACAACGTGAAGAAGCTGGTCGAGGCCGGCTACCTCCACCACGCCCGCTCGAAGACCGACCGGCGCTCCGTCCGGATCAGCCTGACCGACAAGGGCCGCCAGGTCCACGAGATCATCCAGGGGCTGTACGACAAGCATGCCCGGACGATCACGCCGATCGGCGGGATCTCGGAGGAGGACTTCAACCGCCTGAACCAGGCTCTCACCCGCCTGGAACGCTTCTGGACCGACCAGATCCGCTACCGCCTCTGAGGCGCCCTCAGAGGTTCAGCAGGCCGACGATCCCGGCGATCACCGCGTAGGCGAAGCCGGCGTTGATGGCGACGCCGAACATCCCGATCACGAGGCCGCCCAGCACGACGAGACCGTCGCGCTCGACGAGACCGAGCCCGACCAGGCAGACGGCGAGACCCAGCGGGATCTGCCCGACGATGGGCGCGGCCACGATCAGCGCCAGCGCCAGGGCGAGCAGCACGATCCCCATGCCGCGCATGCCGAGCGCGGTCTCGAACACGCTGACGCGGGGGCGCGACCAGCGCTCCAGGCGGCGCAGGATCGGCACCGCGCGGGTGACGGCGCGCCGGACATCCGCCAGGGCGATCGACCGGCCGAGGAGCATCCGCGGCAGCCACGGCGCCGACATCCCGGCGGCGATCTGGATCGCCACGAGGAGCAGGAGCAGGCCGCAGATCAGCGGGATCGGCGGCGGCATGGGCAGGCAGTTCGGCAGCCCGAGCAGGACCACGAGCAGCGCGAAGGCACGGTCCCGCAGGACCGCGACGATGTCGCCCACGGTGAGGCGCTCGCCCTCCTGGCTCGCCAGCACGGTGAGGACGTCCGACGTTCGTGCACCGGAGGTCAAGGATCCGCCAACCTTCGCTTTCCCGCGGGGGCTCTAGCCGAGATCATCTGGCACGCCAAGCACGGCAGATTCGCGACAGCGCGATGGCGCCCGCCGGGCGGGCTAGCAGCCGCGTGCCCGCGAGGATCCGGCAAGCATCGCGCGACGCTTCGCGCGTTCTCTGACAGCATCGCTCAAGGTGACCGGCAGTCGATCGTGATCAGACAGGACAAAACCGGGGACAACGACGCGACGCCAGGTGCAACACAGTTAATTTTATCTTACCGCTATCCTCCGATGCCGGAGGATCGACTGTGTCGAGCCAGCGCCCCGCCCCGAAGCTTGGTCTTTGCGGCCCCGTCCTCGCGACGCTGCTCTCGGGCCTGGTCGGATCTACGAGCCCGGTCGGCGCCGGCGAGATCGACACGCTGCTGTTCGGGAGTCTCGACGCGGGCAGCGACACATTCCTCACCGTCGGCGCGAAAGCCGGCCTCACGTCCCTCGAACAGGACGGGTTCGCCGCGCTGGCGAGCGTCGGCGGCGGACGGCGCACCGAGCGCGGTCCGGACGGCCCGCGCGCGCGCTACACCGTCGCCGCCGCCGCCCTCGCCGGATACCAGTGGTTCTTCGACTGGGGCGCGGTCGCGGCCTTCGCCGGGCCCGAGACCGCGCGGGAGATGCTGATCGCGGGGCCGCAGTTCGATGCCTTGCCGACGCGCTACGGCCTCCGACTTCACGGCGAGGTCTGGGCACGCCCGACCGAGGCGACGCTGCTGCAGGCGAGTGCCGTCGCGGGATCGGCCCGCGACAGCCTGTGGGCGCGCCTCGCTTGGGGCTACCGGCTGTGGGAGACCTATCTGGGACCCGAGGCCGCGCTCTACGCGGACGGGAGCGGCTACGCGAAGTGGAGCCTCGGCCTGCACGGCACCGACTTCGCTCTCGGCCGGTACAACTTCCGGGCGTCGGCGGGCCTCCAGTCCGAGAGGGGCCGGGGCCGGGCCTGCCCCTACCTGACCCTGTCGGTCTGGTCGCCGCTCTGATCGGGTCCGGGGCGGGCCTGAAGTGAGTCGAGGAATGCGGCTGCGTCGCGGCGGATCTCGGCGCGGCGCCTGTCGCCCAGGCCGCGGAGCGTGCGGTACGGCATGGCCATGCGCTGATTGCCCGCCAGCCGTTCCTCGTTCTCGATCAGGAAGTTCCAGTAGAGATAATTGAACGGACAGGCCTCAGGCCCGGCCTTGACCTTCACGTCGTACGCGCACGACGCGCAGTAGTCGGACATGCGGTCGATGTAGGCGCCCGAGGCCGCGTAGGGCTTGGAGCCCATCACGCCGCCGTCGGCCCACAGCACCATACCGTGGACGTTGGGCAGCTCGACCCATTCGTAGGCGTCCGCGAACACGATCAGGTACCATTCCTCCACCTGCGCCGGATCGAGGCCGGCGATGAGGGCGAAGTTGCCGGTCACCATGAGGCGCTGGATATGGTGGGCGTAGGCGTGGGCGCGCGTCTCGCCGACGACCTGCGCGACGCAGTTCAGCGCCGTCTCGCCTGACCAGTAGAACCACGGCAGGTCGCGGCCCGCGCCGAGGGCGTTGCTGTCCCGGTACCCGGGCATCCGCGCCCAGTAGAGCCCGCGCACGTATTCCCGCCAGCCGAGGATCTGCCGGATGAAGCCCTCGACGCAGTGGAGCGGCGCCGCACCGTCGCGGTAGGCGCGCTCGGCGGCCCAGCACACCTCCTCGGCGGTGAGCAGCCCGGCGTTGAGGGCGGGCGAAAGGAGCGCGTGGTACAGGAACGGCGCGCCGGTCTTCATCGCGTCCTGATAGTCGCCGAAGGTCGGCAGGGCGTCGGCCAGGAAGTGCCGGAGCGCCGCGAGGGCATCGGCCCGGGTCACCGGCCAGGAGAAGCCGGTGAGATCTCCGAAATGGTCGCCGAACTCCGCCTCAACGAGGGCGATGACTTGGCGCGTCACGGCATCGGGCTGAAAGCCGATCCGGTCCGGCGGTTGGTGGCCCTTGGGCAGGCGCTTGCGGTTCTCGGGATCGTAGTTCCAGCGCCCCCCCGCGGGTTCGCCGTCGTCCATCAGGAGGCCGGTCCTGCGCCGCATGCCCCGGTAGAAGGTCTCCATCCGCAGATGATGCCGGCCCTCCGCCCAGCGAGAGAAATCCTCCCGCGGGCACAGGAAGCGGTTGTCGGCGCGGATCTCGACTGGGATTGCCAGGGTCTCGCGCCAGTCCTGCATCATCTCCCAGACCCGCCACTCGCCCGGCTCGGTGACCACGACTCGATCCGGCCGGTGGCGCGCCACGGCGCGCTCCAGCTCTCCGGTGAAGCTGCCGGTGTTGCCCGCGTCGGTCAGGCGGACGTAGTCGACCGCGAGGCCCTCCGCCTCGAGCTCGGCCGCGAAGTGGCGCATAGCGGCGAACAGGAAGGCGATCTTCTGCTTGTGATGGCGGACATAGGTCGCCTCGTCCCGGACCTCGACGATCATGACCACGTCGCGCTCGGGATCGAGGTCGACGAGGCTCGACACCCGGCGGGTCAGCTGATCGCCGAGGACGAAGCGCAGCGTTCCGGCCGTTGCGGCACCGCCGCGGCGTTTCCCGGCCATGGTTCAGCCCGCGCCGTGAAGGGCGGAGCGGCAGCCATTCGCGGCGCGGGCGCGGGTCGCGGCGCGGCCGATCTCTCCGGTCCAGCCGTCGATGCTCAACCGAACCACGCTGTCCCCCCTTGCCACCGTCATCGGCCCAATCAAGGTAAGGCCGGGGACGCCGCCGGGCAGGCGGCGGATCCGCGCCCTCCACGTGCACAAGGTCGCAGGCGGCAAGCATGAAGTTCGCGTTCGCCGGCATCGACTTCCTCGGCGGGGTCTTCGAGGGGCTGCTCGACGCCGGCTGGACGCCGGTGAAGCTGTTCACGCGCCCCTGCGACGGGGTCTACGACCACAACGAGGTCATCGTCGCCCGCGCCCGGTCCCTGAAGCTGCCGATCCAGCTGTCGCGGATCCGCGAGCGGGACATCGAGGCGCTGCAGGCCGAGCACGGCCGGGACTGGGCGCTCGTGGTCGCGGGCTATCCCTGGCTCATCAAGGGCTGGAAGGGCCGCGCCGCCTACGGCCTCAACTTCCACCCCTCCCCCCTGCCCACGGGCCGGGGCCCCTACCCGCTGTTCCGGGCCGTGCTCGACCGCTACGAGACCTGGGGCGTCACCGCGCACGTGCTCGCCGACGGGTTCGACACCGGCGATATCCTGGCGCAGGAGATCTTCGCCCTGAGCTCGCGCGAGAGCCACGAGACGCTGCTCGCAAAGTGCCAGATGGCGGCGCGCCGTCTCGCGGCCGGTCCCCTCGGCCGGGACCTGCCCAACCGCTGGCGGCGCTCCGAGCCGCAGGGGGACGGCTCCTACTGGCCGCGCGCCACCGATACCGACCGGACGCTCGATTTCCGGCAGGACGTCGAGACGGTCCTGCGCCGGGTGCGGGCCTTCGGCACGGTCGAGACGATCGCGCGGCTCGGGGACGCCCGGGTCTTCGTGGCGGAGGCGCAAGGGTGGCAGGAGCGCCACGCGCACACGCCAGGCGCGGTGGTGCACCGCCACCGCCGCCACGTCGTGGTGGCGGCCCTCGACGGGTACGTTCAGCTGACCCGCTGGTCGCCGGTCCCCCTCGCGGAGGCCGGGCAGATCGGCCGCTGACCGGCCGGGACGGGAACCGAAGCGCGAACGCTGATGTTTCCGGCGGCCCGGTGATTCGCGCCCGGGCATCACGGGAGTCCGCCATGTCGACCCGCGCCAGCCTCACCGCAGCCCTCGGGTTTGCCGCGCTGTTCACCGGCTCCGCCTTCGCGCAGGCGGTGATCGTCACACCCGACGAGTTCGGCCCCGACGACGACGTCGTGGTGCGCGACTACATCGTCCGCCGGCCAGTCGGGCCCGGACCGATCGTCGGATCGATCCCACTGCGGCCGGGCAGCATCGTGCCGCCCGACGTGCGGCTCGCGCCCTTCACGGACGCCCCGAATCCGCGCCTGCGCCGCTTCGGCTACTTCGTCGCGCCCGGCGACAAGATCGTGGTCGTCGACCCCGACACCCGCGCGGTGGTGCGCATCCTCGACCGCTGACGACGGGCGGGGTGCTCACCAGTCGCTGAGCGTCGCACGCCTCCAGCGGTCGGGCGCGACGCAGCGGTACTCGTAGGCCTCGTCCCAGGCATGGTCTCCGGGGGTACAGGGCGCGCGGCTGCTCGCGGGCGGCAGCGGCAGGCTCTCGCGGAGGGAGGCGGCCTCGATCCGACCGCTATCGGTCACGCGCACGACCGGCCCCGCCCCCGTGCCGTAAACCAGATCGCGCCCGTCGAAGCCGAGGCTGCGGGAGAAGCCGCCCTCGCGGTTGCCGTCGAGCCCGATCGCCTGTCCGGCCGCGAGCAGCATCGGGACACCGGTGAAGCGCGCGGCGGCGGCGTCGATCCCGATGCCGTAGGTGCCCTCTCCCTGGAACGAGATCGCCCGGTCGGTGATCGAGCCGGTGAGGTTGCCCATCAGGATCCCGTAGCCGGTATGGGCGCCGGGCACCCCGCCGGTGGAGATCTGCAGACCGACCCGCTGCCGGTTGCGGTCCGTGGTCGGCGACTGCGCCGAGACGTCGATCTCGGCGCCGATGCAGGAGGCCACCGGATCGGCCTCGTCGGTCGTGTCGACACAGTTGAAGTTCCCGGCCCACGACGGCCCGACCGGCCCCAGACCGTTGGACTCCTTGAAGATCGTGCCGTTGACGGCGACGTTCTGCGCCCCGGTGCTGGCGAGGGCGCGGTTGTGCAGTTCGCCCGTGATCGTCCACTCGTAGCCGGCATTGTGCGGTCCGGTAGAGCCGAGCGCCCAGAGCGCCTTGTAGGTGTGGGTCGCCTCGCCCGACCCTTCCGGCACGTGCCGGTCGACCCGCAGGGTCGAGACCGGATCGAAGCCCTGCGGCCTGTTCCAGAGGAAGACGTGGCCGCCGTCCAGGCCGGGCACCCCGGTCCCTTGCACGCTGCGGGAGAAGTTCGGCGGCCAAGGCTGCGCCGCGGAAGCCGGATCGGTCGCGGGTGCGGCGCGGGGCGGTTGGACCGGCGCCTCGGCAGCGGCGAGCGTCGGCAGGCCGATCGCGAGGGACGCCAGCAGGGCCGTGCCGGGGCGGTTGCGCATGATCGTCTCCGATGTCCTCTCAACGCGGCCCCGCCCGGGAACCCACTGGCAGAGGCCGCCCGCGGGACCAGATAGGTTTCAGGATCGCATCGGCGACGCCGGCCCCGGATGGTCGCGCACGGCCGCGGATGCGACACCCGCAACGCTGCCGGAGGGAGCCGATGACCGCCCTGCGATTCCTGCGCACATGGTTCCTGGTGTCGATCCCGCTCGGCCTCCTGATCGGCCGGTTCATCAAGGCGGGCGAAGGGCCGCCGAGAGAAGACCGGCGGTGATTACCTGAGATCGATCTTATAAACCGGACGCGACTTGCCATCTCTCGGCGCTGCGACCGATTATCAATAACATGTTAGCGAATCCGGCGCATTTTTACTGATATCGCGCCATACCGGCCGACCTGGGCAGGAACCTCGGCCGTGTCCCGCAACGCCAGCCCCGCTGCCGCCTTCGTGGAACGCCGGGCTTCCGACCGGAAGCCCACCGCCCTGCTGGCCTTCGCGCAGAACCGGGACGGCGCGCGTTTTCCCTGCCAGGTCAAGAACATCTCCGATCGCGGCGCGATGCTCGAATTCCTCGGTTCCCAGGCGGTGCTGCTGGAGGACGTGTTCGACCTTGTGCTGGCGAGCGCGGAGATGCGCTACGCGGTCCAGCTCGTCTGGCGCAAGGAGCGGACGGTCGGCGTCCTGTTCTGCGGCGACGCGGTGTGAGACGGGAGTCCCGTGCGCTCAGACCGCGAGCGTCGCCATCAGCGTGAGCCCGACGGCCGGCAATGCCAGGGCCAGAACCGCGAGGGTGTCGAGCGGCGCGGGCCGGCTCGCCGCGAGCCAGCGATGCTCGGCGAACTTCTCGGCTGCGAACCCCGCGAGAACGAGGCCGCAGCCGATGAACGTGACAAGCGCGGACATGGACCGGCCCTTTTTCGCGACGCCGCGCGGAGTGGTGCGCATGACGGAAGTACCCGCGGCGCGGCCATAAAGTTTCACCGGGAGGTCGGTCCGCGGGTGAAAAAGGCCGTGCGCCGCGGCGTGTCCGCCCCTCCCGCGGCGAAGGGGTTGCAATCCCGCGCAGATCCGTCGAGGCGGGACGTCCAGCGTCATCGACGGGGATTGTCGCGGGCAGTGGGAGGCCTGGAGCTTTGAGGACGAGCGGCAACGGCGTGGCCGTGGGACACGATGGCTGGCTCTACTGGGTCGGACGCGCCCGCGAGGTCGAAGCCTTCTACGGCGAGACTGCGAGTTCACGACGGATCCTGAAGCGCTGGACGCGGCTCATCGGGCGGCGGGCGCGCCGCCTGGACGCCCTCGGGATCCGGCACGTCCACACCGTCGTCCCCGACAAGCTCGCGATCTATCCGGACCTCCTCGGCCGCCCCTTCCCGGGGCTCGACGATCCGCCCGGGGTCCGGCTCGCCCGGCTGGTTGCCGGCGACAGCGGGGCACCGATGGTCGACCTGCAGACGCCGCTCCTGAAAACGCGGGGCGAGGAGCCGGTCTACTTGCGCACGGACACGCACTGGACCTACCGGGGCTACCTGACGGCGTACCGCGCGCTCTGCGAGGCGCTGGACGCGCCGGCGGCCGCGCACGTCTTCGCCGGAACCAGCGTGACCGAGCGCTTCACCTTCGACCTCGGCGAGAAGCTCGTTCCCCCGCTCGATGAGGCGTACGTCGCCTACGATTTCCCGCGCCGCGCGGCGCGGATCGAGGCGAACGCGCTTGTGGCGGTACGGGAATCGGGACGGGCCGCGCGTCCGCGCGGGCTGTTCGTCGGATCCCGCGTCGTCCTTCAGAACAAGGAAGCGCCGGATCCGCGGCGCGTGGTGCTGTTCGGCGATTCCTACATCTACAGCCCGGGGGCCCGCCTCACCGCGATGCTGGCCGAGACCTTCGGGGAAATCCACGCGATCTGGTCGGCGAACATCGATTGGGCCTACGTCGAGGAGGTCCGGCCGGACATCGTGATCTTCGAGATCGCTGAGCGGTTCCTGCGGCAGGTTCCGAATGACCGGATCCGGATCGATCGCTTCGCCGCGGCGCGGGCGCGGCGGGCGGTCCGCCCGACACTGCGGGAGCGGATCCGGCGCTGGCTGCGCTGAGCCAGGCTGCCCTCATAAAGGAGAGTCCCGCCGCGGTGGCGGCGGAACTCTGCTCCGTCAGACCGCGACGGCTCAGTAGCCGCGGCCGTAGTAGCCCGGGCCCCGATCGAAGGCGCCCGCCGCGGCAGCGCCGGCGGCCGCGCCCGCGATACCGAGGCCGATCGCGGCCCCGGTCGACAGGCCGCGGTACCGGCGATAGCCGAAATCGCGCCGGTGGCCGTAACCGCGATCGTAGCCGCGGCCGTAGCCGTAGCCGTGATGGCCGCCGTAGCCGTAGCCATAGCCCTGCGCCTGGGCGCCGGTGGCGCCGAGCGCGCCGAGGGACAGGGTGACGGCTGAGATGAGAGCGAGCTTCCGCATCGGTGACTCCTTCGCAGTTGCGTTGGGAGCCCAACCCAAAGCGCAACCAGGGGTTCCGATCTTCGTGCGGGCGGAGGGGTGACCGCGCCGGCTGTCGGGAACGACGGTCGAGGATTTAGCGAGCGCGCCGGGACTGATACACGAGAGCTCGATATTAGCCGTCCGTGCGCCGTGACACTGCGGCACCCTTGTGCATCGGGCATGTCTGGACCGCCGCGTCGACGCGGACGCACGGGAAGCAGCACCGATGCACGCATTCATCCTCGCCACCTTCGCCCTCGTCGGGGCCCTGGCTGTCGCATCAACCCTCCTCACGCTCGTCCAATCGATGGCATAGGTTTCGACCGCGAAGCGGCAGACTTCAGGCGGGCCTCGGCGAACTCCCGTGCGGCGCGCCAGGACGGCCTGCGCGCTGTCATCCTGCACAGTGCCGGGGCCGACTTCGATGACGGCGTGCGCCGCGCGATTGCCGACAGGCGTCGCGTGATCGAGCTGCGGTCGCGGGATCGCACGTCGCTGTGGCGTCAGCCAGCCGCTCGCAAGTCGCATCCGTGCGGGGCGGCAGGGTCTCCTCGGTGGACAGCGGTCACATCGGCCGGCAGCAGCCGGAGCCCGAGCCGGCGGTCCGAGTCCGCGGATCAGGGCGGCGGTCCGGGCAGAGGCGCCATCTGCCCGCGCCCGCTGACGATCCCGGCAACGTGGTGGCGCTGAGGTCCTGCCCCACCATCATGCCTTCGTTCGAGCCCAGTCGAACTTCGCGACACCTCGGCCGTTCCAGTGCCGCAGCAGCAGCATGGACAATCGCATGAACCGCACCACGATGGCGCTCGCCGGCGCTCTCAGTCTCGTCCTGGCGGGCCCCGCCGCAGCCCAGGTAGTCACGGGAGGTGCCGGCAACACCGGGGTGAGACCCCCGACCAGCACTGGTGGGGCGCCTCCTGGCGCTCGAGATCTTGGCCCGAGACCGTTCACTCGCGGCAACGAGGCCAACTCTAGCAACCCCCCCGTGCCCGGCACCACGCCGGGCGTGAACATCGGCGGAACGCCCACAAGCGGGCCGCCTGGGACTGGCGGCACCTCCGGTGGTCCGTCGCTCGGCAGGTGAAGCGCTCCGCCCCGGTCAGATCTCCTCACAAGCGGGCGAACCTGTTCTCACCCGCGCGAGACCCGACGCGGTCCATGACTATGGTGCCAGGCTCGGTCAGAGGGCGATCACCGATGGCAGGCCGGCGCTGTCACGGGCCAGGGCTGTTCCGTGCCGATCAGTGATACCCGCGTGAACCCCGGGCTTCGCGCGGGGCAGCAGCGGATTGTCGGGCTACTCTGAGAAACTGATCGTGCTGGCAGAATGGTGAGCGCGCTGGGACTCGAACCCAGGACCTACAGATTAAAAGGAACTGATGCGCCGCAAAAAGATAAGCGTTTTCAGCGGATCCGGTTTCCAAATCTGCGAGCGGGATCCAGTCAGATCCCCTGCGCGCGACAGGCAGATTGGAAACCGCTGGCGCCCTCTCGACGGCTCGGCCTGGCTCGCAGTAGCCTCAACCCATGAGCGATCACGACCCCATCACCGAAGCCGCAGACGCCCTGATCGCCTACGGCTATTCCGTTGAGCCATGGGGCGACGATCACGCCTTCTGGCAGGTCGAGGGGAAGACCCTGACAGACAGCGATCTCCTGGCCCTGGCCGTGCGCCTCGGCCTCATGGACTCGACGTCGGACAAGCTGCAGTAGCGGGAGGGCCATGCCTTCCGAACCATTCGCGCCGGTCCGCGGCCGCCAGCTTGAGGCTCTGCGCGCCTGCCTCCTCTACCCGCAGGGTCTGCGCCGCGGCGCCTATCCGTCAGCGATGGCCGTCCTGAGGAAGCGCGGGCTCGTCGAATCACGCTCAGCCCCTGGGCCAGGCCGGCGCGTGGATGCGTGGTTCATCACGCCAGCCGGCCGAGCGCATCTCGTGGAGATCGACGCGAGCAGGCCGCTTCGAGTAGCGTCTGATTGAGTTCGTGAGAGCGGAGGAATCGGTGCTCGACAACCTGCGAGGCATCGCCTTCCTGACAATATGGATGGGCTGCTGGTTTGGCGGATGGATCGCGGGCGGCTTGATGTTCCCGGCCTATGAGGTTCCCGCAATGGTTGGCGCCTTTCTCGGCTTTTGGGTTGGCGTATTCGGCGGCGGGCTCCTGACTGGCATGCATCGCCTTGGTACAGGCTGAGGACGAGCGATCAGGATCATGCCCCGGAACGCAAAAAGCCCCGCGCGGCGGATGCCGGCGGGGCTGAAGTCGGGAGGAAACGTCTGGCTATCGCAAGCGGCAGGCCAGTCAGAGCGGCCGCTGCCGGTCCGCGACCCAGCCACCAACGAACAGGCCGATGATGAGGCCGACGCCGACCCACATCAGCGTCTCGCCGGTATGGGTCCAGAGCATCAGCGCCTACCTCGGGGCTGCCGGCCGTGATCGTCCTCCCATCGGTCCATCACTTCTGTGAACCGGGTCAGCGCGGCCGTCATCTGGCTAGTGTGCTGCGCCTCCTCGGAAGCCGTGTCGGCGACGATGGCGGCGGTCAGGCCGTTGATCGCCTTGGCGAGATCCGCCAGGGCGATGCTGTCGAACACCGCGGCGCCCGGCGTTGCCGCGACATCGCGAGCGACATCGGGCTTCAGCGCTTCTGCCGCGCGCACCTCTTTCCTGTACCCCCACCACTCCTTCATAAACCCGGTCAGAGGAACTAGGACCACAGCGACCGCGCCCAGCAAGGCGATGACGATGCCCGGCCACCCATCAAGCTGCTGTGCTGTTGCCGGCACTGGCCCTTCTCCGTTTCCTGAAGCCGAAGGTGTCTTCCGCGGCCATGTCGCCGGCGGCTCGGCCGGACGAGTGCAGCTCGGCGATCGCGAAGACGGAGTAGATGCCGGCGCTCAGGGAAAGCGGCGGAAAGGCCAGGGCAAACCCAAGGGCCATGGCGAGCCAGAACAGGAAGCCACTCAGGCATCCGAGCGTCCGAACAAACGACGTCTCCCGGCCGCGCCGTCCGTTGATGTAGAGGGCGGTGATCCGGGCGGTGCCGACCGCCAGGGCGATCACGCCGGCCGTCGTCTCGCTGACGTAGGAAGTGATGATCCGGTACTGCGGACCGACGAAGGTCGGCCACGGCATCAAGCATGTGAGCCCCACCACCCACATGATCACCGAGAACCAGATCTCGGCCCATCGGGTCTGCCCGTAGCGGACGGCGCGCCGGATCCT